>CAZPCR010000178.1:0-6310 GCA_964585035.1 uncultured Anaerolineaceae bacterium | reverse complement strand
AACGGCGTCTATGCACTTCCCCCGCACAGCGCCGAATGGGTCAATTACAAAAAAGACGATGGGCTGGCAGGTAATCAAGTACGGTCGATCACCGTTGAGAGCGACGATTCGGTTTGGTTTGCCACCGAGGAAGGCGCATCCTATTTCGATGGGAAAATATGGAAGTCGTATACATCCAGAGACGGACTGATAGATAATGAGGTTACAAAAATTGTCGTCGACCACAAGTTGATCTGGTTTGCAACATACGGAGGGGTATCAATGCTTGACTTGAACACAAAAGCATGGCGGAGTTTTACCACCCGGGATGGGCTGGCGGACAATTCCGTATATTACGGCGCAATATCGCAAAACGGATCGATATGGTTCTCAACATTCAAAGGTTATTCGCGTTTGATGTGGCTTTATCGTCCCGTAGGCAGTCCCGAATGGATGACCTTTAATTCTAATATCGACGAGGGGGGTCATATCGAGGCCCGGCCCGACGGGACCATCTGGTTTGGAGGGTTCAGCGGTATTTCGATCTTTGACACGCAATCGGGCAAATGGAAATCGTTCGATATCCCACGCCAGGGCCTTATTTTTGATACCTTGAACACGTTTGCCTTTGCAACCGACGGTTCACTGTGGATCGGTTCAGGCAGTAACAACGAGATATATCATGTGTTGGATGGTCCATCGGATAATCCGGACCTTTGGCGCTCCTACGATTCAAGCGATGGCATCCCCGCTCAAATTAGTCGGGATGATAACATCGAGGCCATTGCCTTTGCTCCCGATGGCGCGGTGTGGATCGGTACCCAGGAAAATGCAACGCGTTGTGTATTTCAAGGACAATAAGTAAAACCAATTATCAATATCCGAACCTGGCCGACTAAAAAATGCCCTTCAATTCCGAAGGGCATTACCTTATTCTCAAGCGGTTCTTTTTATGAAATGCAATTCTTCCAACCAACGGTTTACACCACTAAATAAAGAAGAGTCTTCTTTTCGCCTTGTAGCCCGCCTCAGCAGCCACAAAACGATCATCGGCGCCATTAGCCGTCCAAAAGACCACGGGAAGAAATCGAAGGTCGGCAGCAGGAACTCCAGCAGGTAGGCAAAACCGAACCACAGCCACTCATAGGGTGTGTCAAGCCGCTTGAGCAGCACCAGGAATGACAGCGCCACGAAGATGCCGTGATGCTCCCACACTACCGGCGAGGCCAGCGTCATCAGGATGAATAGCGGCGGTATGGAATTGAGTACCATCGATCCACGTCCCTCTTCTTTGAAGAAGGCTTTCGCTCGCGCGCATTGCACCATCACCCAGATTGTTGCCGCGGCCAGTAGAGCCTTGGCCGCATAGATCAATATCCGCGTCCAGAAAAGATTGATCCGCAGGAACGGATCGGCGAAACGCAGGAATGAATCGAAAGATGTGTCATGGAAGATCGTATTTTCAGAGAGCGCCAGCCCCTGCATGTGGGTAAGGACGTCGAAGAAGGGGGATATGCCGTTGGTTACTACGGTAATGCCTGCCACCAGGAACATGCTTAATATAAGCCATCCCAGCCAGCGCCAGTCTTTTTCAAAGAGGAACGCCAGCACCAGCACCGCCGGCGAAGCCTTAAGGTGTATCGCGATTGCCAGCATCAATGCAGATAGGAAGGCCCGCTTCGGATAGAACAGCAGGCTGAGCAGTATGAAGTTCAGCGCATGGATATTGATCTGCACGTAAACCAGCGTCCGCAGCAGTGGGACGTTCACAAGAATAAAGAGTGTCGCGACGAGTGCTGCCAGGCGCGAGGAAAAACCATACCGTTCCAATATGCGCAGCAGTAAAACATAAAAAGCCATGAATGAGAAAAAATTCAACAGCCATAGGACGATGAAAAAAGTATTTTCCCCGAACGGTACCAGGTATTGTGTCAGTGTGGCCCATAACGGCGGGTAAAAATATCCGCCTGCCACCGGTTGGTTCTTGTACATGCTGGTGGCTGCATCCAGGTAATAGGTGTAATCGCCGTAACGGAACCGTTCGCTGAGGATATTAAGATAGACCCAGCACACCAGGAAGAATCCACCGACGCTTAACAAGTTGGATTGATTGATGCGTTCCGCTTGCAGTAAATAAAGCAGCACCCCCACGGATAGCCACAACAGGGTTACGGATGCCATCGTGACGGGCAGGTTGATGAGTGGCGGCTGCTGGATGAAAATGCTGAACCCCTTCATGCCCAAACGCAGATAGATGACCAGCAAACTGGCCGCGATCAACAATGTGATCGCGGCCCAGGTTATTAAAGCATTGCGTGACGCATGCTTCATTGTATTAGCTTGATATATTGTGCCATGACATAGCCGCGCTGGTTGTTGCTCGCCTTGACGGCCACCCACTGACCGGCCACTCCGATCTTGGAGGTCGCTGTGCTGGCTGGCTCGATCACTGTGAGTTTGGCGCCCAATTTTTCAACGTTCACGATACTGCCGCCCGGCGATGGCTGCTGCCGTACGTTCAGTCCGCTCGAGCCTACGTTGACAACCAGCACTTGGATTCGCTGTGGTTCGCCGCTGGGCGGAGGTGCCTCCGGGGTTGGGTCCGGAGTCGTGGTGGGTGTTGACGGAGTCGTCGGGGCAGGTTGCGGGGTCGGTGTTGGCGTCGATGGCATTGTCAACGCGCTTTGTTGCACCAGCGCTGCTGATACGTATCCCTGGTGTCCTTGCGGGTCCTGCACGTAGATCCACTGATTGTTCTGTCCGATCTTTGCCAGCGCGCCCGCTTTGGCTTCGATGACGTTCAACGGTATGCCGGGCATTTCGGCAAAGTTTGCAATGGAATCCTGCGAGGCCTGAGTATGGAGTTTGATTCCGGCTGTTGCAGTGGGTATCACCTGGATGACCAGGTTGGTCACAACTGGGCCCGAGGGTGTAGTAGGTGTAGACGGAGGCGTGGGGGCAGGTTGTGGTGTCGTTGTTGGCGTTGATGGCGTAGTCGCCGCACTTTGAACCAGCCAGGCCGCGACATATCCTTGGTGTCCCTGTGGGTCTTGTACGTAGACCCACTGGTTGTTCTGGCCGATCTTTGTCAGAGCGCCCGCTTTAGCTTCGATGACGTTCAACGGGACCCCAGGCGTTTCGGCATAATTTGCATTGGAATCCTGCGAGGCCTGTGTATGGAGTTTGATTCCGGCTGTCGCAGTGGGTATCACTTGGATCACCAGGTCGGTTACGACCGGGGTCGGTAGCGGGGTAGTCGGTGTGGACCCTCCGCTGGAACCACCCGGGGCCGGTGTGCTGGCGCTGAATTGATACCAGGCTATCGCTTTGATGCTGCGTGCCAGAGGTTGTCCATGGCTGAAGCGCGACATTAATGTTACCGCCTGGGTATCCGTCGGATACGGCCACGGGTCGAGCATCAAATAATCATTGCCTTGTTTGGCGTAAAGCACCACCCAATGTGTTTGCAGGCCGGCCGCGGGTGAAAAATCTACTTCTACGATAACGGGTTGTCCGGCCGACAGGGATGCGTCTATTTGGGATAGCGGGGCGTCTGTGTTTGTCTTGCATATTGTCAGGCCGGTGCTTTTGATCTGAGGATAGAACTTGCTGATCGCTCCCCATACGATCGCTTCGTCAACATAACCACCGTTTGCGGTGAGTTTCTTGTTCAACGTGGCGGGCGTTTCGGTGAAGCCCCAGCCGCTCGAATACATTGCCACGCATGTAAGCGCGCAGCCAATAAAACCGATGGTATCCGGGCCTCCGCCGATCGTATTGTTCTTCCATTGCGGGTCTTGCTGCGAATAATGCACCAGGTTGAATGCCATGAACGCCTCCAGGTTGGTAATTCAATAAGGATGGTTTGATTATACAGTTAAAATAATTTCATGATGTGTAAGCCGTTCAGCCACCCTAAACGGTTATTCCCGAATATCGACTTAACCAATATCGCCTTCCCAACTTTCCTTGGCATGTTGTTATGGGTTATTCAAGACAACGTCCGCCGCCGATTTTTGTAACAATTGCGCGGTTTCTTTTGGTAGCTTTGCCGTAAATGTCAGTCCTTCCGGGCTTTGATGGAAAATAACGGAATAGAAAACACAGGCCGCCAGATATGTTCCCTGCTCGGTAGGGTGACTGCCGTCGTCCTGCCATAGGTCCAGCTGTGGGTTTTGCCTTCTTGCCATCATCCAGGCGTATCCTACCGGTGCAACTGTAACGTTAAGTTCTTGCGCAATCCCCAGATACCCGTTATCGATTTGGTACTGCATGCTTTCGTAATTTGTCAGCCCATTTTCCGGCCACCCATCGCGATGAGCCCAGGTCTCAAAAAAAATAGGTGTAGCGTCTATATTTCTGATATCGCGCGCCAACACCCGCGCCGCAGGGTTCATTTGCTGTTTCCGGAATTGCTGGATGGAAGGGATTTCGCTTTGTTCCTGCAATACTACGTAATTCCATTCCGACGATTTTATTTGCTCGAGCGTATCTGAAGAGCTCACGTGGTTGGCCAGTGTCCAGCCTCCCTGTGCCGCCATTCCGGTCTCGACCCGGTGTCCTCCGGCACCCGCCAATTCAGCAAACGTATTTGGCAGGTCGTTTACATACGTGTAGCTGTTCCCAATAAATAGTACGCGCGTACAAGGGCCGCTGCCAAGGAGCGAACTGCAGCTTATTGCCGGCGAACAGCCGCAGGCTGCTATCAATAAACAACATACGATCAACAGACGTTTCATTCCACCTGCTCTCAGCGCTTTAAGATAAAGAAAGGTATCTGATTTGCAAGAAACTAAATGATCGCCAAAACAGATACCGGATTGCCTCATCCCGTTTACTTGTTAATTGAATATAACAGGAACGGCCCCTTTTCATCTTCTCCTTCTTTTTCAAAGGTCATGCCGATCTTACTGGCTACCTTGATGGATGCCTGGTTATCCCGATCGATCAGGCAGATCAGGCGCGATAACCCTAGCGTCTCGAAGCCGTACTGAACGATAGCCCGCGCAGCCTCTGTCCCTAATCCCTGTCCCCAATATTCCTTGCCCAGCAAATAAGCCACTTCTACTTCCGGGCGCTTATTGATCGTCCACGGCAGCAGCCCGCATCGTCCGATAAATTGATTGGTTTCTTTAAGAATGGTTGCCCAGAGTCCCAGCTCGGGGTGTTCCGGATGTCCATTCTGGAACCATTCTAATTCCTCCCT
This sequence comes from uncultured Anaerolineaceae bacterium, assembly GCA_964585035.1. GTDB lineage: Bacteria > Chloroflexota > Anaerolineae > Anaerolineales > Villigracilaceae > Fen-1038. Next base: position 1,125 of record CAZPCR010000178.1, on the reverse strand, counting down.
CGTTTCTTGATATGTCAAAGTTCCTTCGGGAAAATACCGTCTTACTTCCTCGTCGCTGTAAAACGTGTACAGACTATCGAGATCGGTTGGTAATAAATGCCTGAGGATGAGTCTATCGGTCTCTAAAATTTTCATCGGCTCACTTTTTGAAGCATGGCAAGTAGGCTGCCCGCCATATAACTAATGATGATCGCTTATCTCGCTGAGTTAACGGACTTATATATTCTGATCAGGATAATAATTATCATTTGTTGATGGAATTTTACATTATTAATACAATTGCCTGATAAGCTGTTATGTGGAAATCGTCAAATCGCTAATGGTCTTCACAACATGAAAGGTACGCAATGAAATATCTATTCAGGTTCTTTATGGCAATCCATGTGGGGTTATATCGACTTTCGGGTGGCGCTTTGGGCGGTGAGATGGGTGGATTAAAGGTGTTGTTGCTCACCACCATCGGCCGCGAAAGCGGGAGGACGCGTACGGTGCCGCTTGGTTTTTTTGACCGGCACGATGGCTATGTGATTGCGGCCTCCAATAGCGGTCAGTCCTCTCATCCGGCCTGGTTTCATAATCTTAAGAGCCACCCTCAGGTTACTGTACAGGTGTTCAATAAGGTAATGACTGTCACTGCCGAGGTGCTGGCAGGCGAGGCCCGCAAACAGGCCTGGCATCAGGTAATCACCACAGCGCCCGCTTACGCTGCATATGAGAAGCGGACCACGCGTGAAATTCCGTTGGTGCTGTTGCGATCTGGCAAATAGCGTTGGTAAAAGCTCAGCCCCCCTCTGTTTTCAGTATAGAATTGCTGATGATGAACCAAAAACACCGGGGTGCAGCCTGGAGTGATGGCTCAGATCGACAAACGACCTGGCCTGTATTTCCTCGACATGAGCTAAGGAAGCGTTTAAGCCTGCTTTTTAATCTACATAATTTCTACAAAACATCTTAATAATTGAATTACTTTCTTTCGATATTATCAATCTGGCTTATTGAGCCGCGTGTATAATGCTCTTTTTTTAGCTTTGGAGGCTAAATAGATTTCATGAAGATGGTCCGGTTCCTTGTAGCGAGCGTCGGCTTATTATCCATGTTTATATCTTATTCATTCTTGCCGGCGGT
>CAZPCR010000177.1:0-6316 GCA_964585035.1 uncultured Anaerolineaceae bacterium | reverse complement strand
TTGTATCGCCGGCTTCAATAACAATAACCGCCAATGATAAACCAGAAATTATTCGGTTGCGAGGAGGAAAGTTACTGCTTTCAGGTGCCGTCCCGACCGGATAATCACTTATAAGGGCACCTCGAGTCATGATCTGCTCGGCCAAAGCACGATTCTCCGGCGGGTAAATTCGATCCACGCCACAGCCCAACACTGCGGCAGTTCTCCCGCCGGATTTTAGAGTCGTCGAATGAGCGATCGCATCGACACCACGCGCCAGACCGCTGATTACCGTTACACCATTTGAAGCGAGAAACGCTGCAAGTTCTTCTGTAATCTGCCGCCCGTAAGAGGTCACTTTACGCGTTCCAACTATTGCTACGGCAAAATGATCTTCAGGAAGAAACTCGCCTTTTATATACAAGATGGGTGGGGGATGTTCGATATCTTTCAAACGCGGAGGATAGGCTTCATCATCCCAGGTTAAAATACGGATCCCCTGCGCGTTGATCTTTTCCCAAAGTTTTTCAAGATCGACGTCTTTTCGAAGCTCGATCAATCGCCCGATGACCTTTGTACTCAACCCGGCTGCGCGCAGGTCTTCAGGGGCTCCCTTCCAGGCAGAGGCCGCATCTCCAAAATGATCGATCAAGGCCTGCAAACGAACAGCACCGATTCCGCGTACTAAATTGAACCCTACCCAATACCGTTTATCGTCCATGCCCCAATATAATGAGCCTATTCCAATGATTCGTCAAGTAAGCCGGGAATGGGCCTAACTCTTATTTGGCGATTACCCGTCTCCACAGCGAGTACAACAGATGCAATGACGGGCAGCAAAACCTCACCTCCATCAGTACGCCTGACAACATATACATCATTCGCGCCAGTTTGCATGATCTCAACCAGTGTACCGATGGATTGTTCTTTCTCATCAATTACATTAAAACCGATCAGTTCATGATGATAATATTGACCATCCGGTAATACCGGTCGATCTGCTGTTGCGACGTAAACCGATTGATTCCGATAGCGTCCGACTTGTTCAGGTGTGTCAACATCATGGAATTTGATTAATAACCCTTCATTATGATACCTCGCCCCACCAATCACCAGTTTTTGATGTACATCGCCTATATATACTTCTATACCGGGTTTTAATCTTTCGGGGAAATCGGTGTGGACTTCCATCACCATTTCACCGTGCAGGCCGTGCGGACGACGCAAATATCCAACAACTAAATATTCAGGCTCGCCACCAATTGGCGAGCCTGAATCATGGCTGCTCTTGATTTTCTTCCTGACCATTATTCCGGCTCAACTACATCGAGAGTCGCCTGCTTGCCTTCACGTTCAGCTGCCACTCTTAGCAATGTACGGATCGAGTTTGCAACTTTTCCGCTTTTGCCGATAACGCGCCCCATATCTTCTTTCGCGACACTCAACTCAAGACGGATATGATCTCCCGTTCCAAACTCGCGTACCTCCACTTGTTCGGGATGGGAAACCAACGATTTAGCGATGAATTCGATGAGGTCTCTCATAATCAATTTATCCCCTCGCGTTATTAAGGCGAGGGAAAATGCAAATTCATTAATCCTTCCGGGTTTTTACAGGCGCAGCGCGCTTTGTGGCAGACTCGGCCGCTTCTTGCAAGAGGTTCTCTACTGCTTCACCTTTCTTGAAACGCTCGAACCTTTCAAGCACACCAGCGCTTTTGAATATCTGTCCAACCGACTCCGTTGGCAAAGCGCCATTTTTCATCCAGTGGTAAATACGGTCTTCCTTAATATTCAAGGTCGCGGGATCAGTACGAGGATTGTAAAAGCCCAGGATTTCCAAAAAACGGCCATCACGTGGAAATTCCTTGTCGGCTGCGACCAGGCGATAAGAGGGCTGTCCTTTTAAACCAATGCGACGTAGACGAATACGAACCATTGAAACGTTCTCCTTCAAATAATTATCAATTTTAGTTGGTCCAGCCCGGCGATAGAGGGGTGCGTGAAAGGATACGCGCTCGCAAGCCTGAAACCCACAGTCGTTTATTCTACCAGAGAATCAATAAGGAAGTGAGAATGATATGGTTGTCCCATGGCCTGTTTCGCTGCTAGCATTAATTTCCCCGCCATGGGCTTCCACAATATATTTCGCAATGGATAGTCCCAGACCCATCCCATGCGAATCGTTGGATTTATAAAATCTGTCGAATATATGGGGCAGATCTTCCTCGCCGATCCCGGGACCATTATCCGCTACGGAAATCACGACTTGTTTGCCTGAGATTGATACAGACTGAGATAAAATGATTTTCACCATACTATTCCTCGGTGAATAACGCAATGCATTGTTCATCAAATTTGAAATAACCTGCCGAATCCGTTCAGGATCTACATCTAACACCAATTCATCGTCGGGCAGCGACATCTCAACTCTTACCCCTGCTGTATCAGACTGGGACTGGTAACCTGTTACGATCTCTCGGGCAAGAACTTTCAAATCAGTGGGTTCAAGTCTTAATTTTAGAGTACCACTCTCGGCTAAAGCTAGTGTCCGCAAATCGTTGATCAACCGCGAGAGCACTTGTGTTTCTTCAAGGATCGATCGTAGGCGGGTCTCGTCGGCTGGATACAAGCCATCCAAAACTCCTTCTATGTTACCTTGAATGATTGTAAGCGGTGTCCGAAGTTCATGACTTACATCTGCTAGAAGAGCACGTCTTTGCTGGTCATTAACCTGCAGCTTGGATGCCATTGAATTGAATGCTTCCGTTAATGAGAGAACCTCCGGCGGTCCTTTTTCGGCCACTCGAGTGGAAAAGTCTCCATCTGCCACCCGATGAGCTGCCACCAACAACTCATCCAGGGGTATGGATATGCGGCGGAGGTTCGACGCCGCCATAACTACCATGGCGATCATCAAGGCAAGAAAAATAACGGCAAATGGCAATAGACCTTTAAACAGGTTCACCTGTATATGGATTATGCCCAGTCCGTTTACAACAAAAACAACAACGGAAATAAAAACGGCTATACCTAGGAAATTAAACGCAGCAAACAAACAACCCAATCTGCGAAAGAAAGGATAATGCCCTCTTTCCCTTCGCCAATGGCGCCGCTTCGGAGGCCAGGGTTCATTCTCGGGCCACCAAGGCGGAGGCTGCCCTTTATGAAAATGTCTGAGCCGCGCGGGTATATCGTCAGTTTGAGAGGGATCTTTTTCTGGCATGGTTCTATTTATCCGAAAATTTATAACCGACACCGTAAACGGTAAGGATATATTTAGGCTCGCTGGGTTTGACTTCAATCTTTCGGCGAATATTCTTAATGTGTGCATCGATGGCGCGTTCGTATGATTCGAAAGCCACACCGTGAATAGCATCCAACAAATGCGAACGTGTAAAAACACGTCCGGGTTGCTTTGCCAGGGCAGTCAATAATTCAAATTCAGTTGGAGTAAGTTCTTCACTTTTACGCCCCGCAATGGTTACGCGAAGACGAGGGACATCCAATGTCAAATCAGCAGCCTTGATAATGTCTTGGATTGAATCCATAGAAACAGCCATTCGTCGAAAGACCACCCTAACCCGTGCTACCAATTCTTTTGGACTGAAAGGCTTGGTTATGTAATCATCTGCGCCTATTTCAAGGCCAATTAGTTTATCCGATTCTTCTGACCGGGCAGTTAACATGATGATCGGCGCATTCGATGATTTGCGATATTCACGAGTGAAATCTAATCCATCCATTTGCGGCAAACCGAGATCAAGAATGATCATGTCAGGTTTTTCGGTTTTTGCTAGGGACAAGGCTGTTTTTCCATCATACGCAATAAAAACTTCAAAACCGGCGCGCTCAAGATAATCGCGCACAAGTTGGGTGATCTTCGGTTCATCGTCCACGACCAGGATTTTTTTAGCCATGATTTTGAATTATCGCACACTTTGCGTTATAGTCGGCAGGCTAACTGTCTGTCTCCACATATATACCCGAAGCAATTTCGTGATCCAGGGCCAACTCCCTGGTGTTGGTAAAGAACAGGACGTGACTATTATCTCTTTGCATAACAATGACGCGGGCATCCGGCATGATTCCAGCCCCCATCAACTTCAGTAATTCTTGGGCAGTTTTTGCCTTAATGGTTACAAGAGTGCCCTGCTGATCTGGTTTCAATTCACTGAGCGCGATGAGCGGATTCATCTGATTCATGTTAATCTTCATTCAAGAATTATTCGAATAACCAGACCCAAGTCACGATCATGGACTCGGGTCTGATTTTCAGATGGACCGCTAAACTTTCTTGTCATCCTCAGGTTCGCCGTGGGCGCGCTTATGCCATTCCTGGAACATCGGTGGGACTCCGTTTTCATCCCAACCTCTTCGCCAGCCATGGTGCATATGCATGTGTTCACCGTGACCCCATCGCGGGCCCCAAAAGATAAAACTGATCGCACGGAAGGCGAGGAAAAACAGGAACAATGCGATCAAAGGCCCGAAGCAGCCAAACCCTAAAAACGGGAAGGGATGCCAAAAACCATATCCAGAATATGGATAAGGGGCCTGCCCATTAGAGGTCGCAGGCAACTGCACGTGCTGCGCCATTCCTAAGTTAAAGGCGAATATGGCTATTCCTGCGATTGCAGCAAGTAGTACCAGACCCGCCAGGATCCGAAAAACAATTTTTCCGTTCATTTTCACTCCTTTGTGATGTGATTTCTAGTGAAATCTAAACGGAAGTATAGGATTCAGTTGTGAATTGAGTGTGAAGTGGAAAGGGAGAAAGTATATTACAACTTATTGGAAAGAAACCTGTTAATTTCCATTCGCTAACCAAATAATTTCGGAAGTCCTCGGCCTCCCGTTTTTTGCATGGTCTTCATCAGCTTCTGCACTTCCCGGAATTGTTTGATCAGGCGATTTACATCCTGGACGTCCGTTCCGGAACCGGCAGCGATACGACGGCGACGCGAAGCATTTAAAACGTCGGGGTTACGTCGTTCTTTGAGGGTCATCGAATAAATAATTGCCTCAGATTGTTTCATCCCCTTTTCAATATCTTTTGGATCTGCCTGGCGTGCAGCCTGTCCCATCTGCCCCGGAAGCATATCCATGATCTGGCCGAGTGGACCCATTTTTTTCATTTGAGACATTTGGTCAAGCCAGTCTTCCAGGGTGAATTGACCCTTCAGCATCTTTTCGGCCGATGCTTGCGCCGATTGCTGATCGAAAGCAGCTTCAGCTTTTTCGATCAATCCGATCATATCGCCCATGCCAAGAATGCGCGAAGAAAGCCGCGCAGGGTCGAAAGCTTCAAGGGCCTCAAGATTTTCCCCGGTGCCGATAAACTTTATCGGCACCCCCGTCACCGAACGGATGGAGATGGCCGCTCCTCCACGAGAATCACCGTCCATTTTCGACAAGACCAAACCGGTAATGGAAATATTATCCCTGAAGCCCTGAGCGATATTTAAAGCTTCCTGGCCGATCATCGAATCGACTACTAGCAGGGTTTCGACAGGAGGAACCTTGACGGAAATCGATTTCAACTCACCCATCAAATCCGCGTCCAATTGTGACCTGCCGGCGGTGTCTAAAATTACTACACTGTAGCCGCCCTTTTCAGCCTTATCAAACGCTTGTTTGGATAATTCGGGGGGATTTAAAGTTGCATTTGCCTCAACAGGTATATCGAGCTTTTCACCAAGTTGTTGCAACTGTTTGACCGCAGCCGGTCTATACGGATCACCGGCGACCATCATCACACGTTCGCCCTTTGAACGCAGGAACCTGGCAATTTTTCCTGCAGTGGTCGTTTTTCCAGAACCCTGTAAACCAACCAGCATTATCATACGCGGTTTTGGTCCTGTTAAATTTAATGGGGCCGGTTCTCCCAAAGTCGCAATCAACACCTCATTAACGATCTTGATAACCTGTTGGCCTGGATTTAAAGCTTTTGAAACTTCTTGTCCTACCGCACGCTCACGTACACGTGCCATAAACGCCTTGACCACGCTGAAATGAACGTCCGCTTCCAGAAGGGCAAGCCGCACTTCGCGAAGGGCCGAATCGACATCGGCCTCCGTTAATTTACCGCGGCGGCGAAGTTGATCAAAGACCTGGTTGAGGCGTCCGGTTAGGGTTTCGAACATAATTTCCCATCAGAGGGGTTTTGGATTGTAGTGCGGAAGAACTTGCGGGTCAAGGGAACAGGCAAAGTTCATTCTTTCAAGCACATTGCTTGACAATCTCATGCACTGCTATTAAAATCAGCCACGCTTAACAAAAGAATATCTAGCCGAGATAGCTCAGTTGGTAGAGCACGCGACTGAAAATCGCGGTGT
>CAZPCR010000176.1:0-6320 GCA_964585035.1 uncultured Anaerolineaceae bacterium | reverse complement strand
TGAAAGTTCAAGAGGCGCGCGAGGCTCACATCAAAACCCAAAATGAGTATGGTCAATTCCGTGAGCGATTGAGCGGGTTGCGCACTCGGTTAAATACCTGGCACCGTCAATCATCCGAATTGCATGGTCAGCGCGAAACGATCAGCCGCAATCTGGCGGTCTTGGACGAACGTCGCCGTTCATTGACGAACCTCAATTCGACGCTGCTTGTAGATAAGGAGCGCATTGAGGGCGAAGAGCAATTGGCGGCTCAGCGCCTAACCGAAGTAGTAGTTGAAAATACCCGGTTGCAGGCCGAGATCGATGTTACCCGGGAGCAACTTACGAACTCGAGGCAAGCCATGGAGATTCGCCAGTCTCAACACGGCGCAACCGAAGAGCAATTGCAATCGGGGCGGAATGCTGCTGCGTCTCTGCAGATGCAGAAGGCTGAAACTCAGGCTCGCCTCGATGACCTTGGATCCCGCCTTGAAACGCAAAAACAAAAGCTTGAATCCATGCAAACCGCCTTGCAACATACGGATGCCGATGTCAAGCAGGCCGATCGAATTCACCAGGAAGCCCTGGCCGCGCAGCAAAAATCAGAGGAAAACCTACAGCGATCCTCGCATGAGGTCGAATCCAGGAAAAAAGAAGCAGAAATTTTAGAGAATGAACGACGCAGCAAGGTTGAAGACGGAAACGATCATCAAAACCGGCTTACCCGCTTACAAGCTCAACTTGATGTTCTTGAACAGTCTGAGCAATCATTGGCGGGTTATGCGGATGGTGCGCGCTTCCTATTGGATGCGGCCCGCCAATCCCGGCTTGTTACCCGGGGAGCACTGAGTGCATCGCTCGACGTTCCCATTGAGCTTGAAACTGCAATCGCGGCAGCCTTGGGTGACACCCTGGATGCCGTATTGCTCGAAACCGGCCAGATCGAAGGAGCGCTTAATTTACTTGAATCCGAGGAAGCCGGACGCGCTGCTTTACTCCCGCTCGATGGTCAACCCTGGGAGAAGTTGGATCAACCGAATGACACAGAATATGTAGGCCTTGCCTCGGAATTAGTGAATGCTCCTGACGAGCTGCGTTCAGCGGTTCAGCTTTTGCTCGGTCATACCCTTATAGTCCGAACTCGCTCGGCAGCCCGTCGTTTGATCAAAAATTCCCCGATATACGCTCGCATTGTGACTTTGCGCGGTGAAGTGTTTCGCGGTGACGGCCTTGTTATTGCGGGTAAGTCCGCCTCCACCACAACGTTAAGTCGGCCGAGACAGAAACGTGAATTAATTGAATCCATCGCTGATCTCACAAACCGGATTAAGGAAATAAATACGATAATTGAAAAATTATCGGTTGATCTTGCCGCAGCACAGCAAGCACGATCTGAGAGCTTAGAAACTTTAAGTAATGCCCTAATTGAAGTCGAGGAGGTCCACTCATCTGCCCGCAAAGCATCGGCTGACATGGAGACTTCTCGCCGCCAATTTGAATGGCAGAGTAATCAAAAAGAAGAAATCCTGAAGGATATATCGGATCTGGAAAGTGAAATCGGCAGGCAAGCTGCTCTCGTCATAGAGATTGAAAAGAAAGCCGTGGAAGCACAAAATAATATTCGTATCTTGACGATCCAATTGAGCGATCTTAGTCTTGAAGAAGCCCAGGAGCAAGTTGCTTATTGGAATACCCGTTTGGCAGTCATGGAACAGTCGGTAAAAACTGCCGAGGCGCGTCGATCCGATCTTCAGCAACAGCATGACCTTTATGTTACACAGCTGGCTGACGTACAAACTCGTTCGGACGAGACTGACCTTTTATTGAAACAACTGGAAGAAGAAAAGACTTCACTGCATGGGAGCGAAAGCTCTCTATTCCAGGAGATGGAATTATTGCGTTTGCAAATCGAACCGGCGGAAAAAGATCTTGAAACCGCTGAGCAAGAAGAGAACCGTTTGCAGGAATCGGAAGCAAGCATGCAAAAAGGCTTGTCGGCTTCTGAGCATATGTTCGGACAAGTACAAATCGATCAAATGAGGCGGCAGGAGACTCTTGATTCTCTGCGGGATAAGATCGTGGATGATTTTGGCCTGGTATCCTTCGAATATGTTGAAAGCATGGACGGTCCGGTTCCCCTGCCGTTTGAAGGATTGGTTGAAGAGCTTCTCATCGTAACCGAGTTAGCCCCGGATTTGGAAGAACAGCTTACACAACAGAGATCTCGTCTGCGCCGAATGGGGCCCATCAATCCTGAAGCGAAAAAGGAATTCGATGCCGAGTCGGAGCGTTATTCCTTTATGAGCACCCAGGTCCAGGACCTGCGTCAAGCCGAAGCAGATCTTCGCCAGGTGATCGGGGAACTCGACGTATTGACGCGACAGGAATTTTCACGGACCTTCGAAGCTGTGGATAAACAATTTCGGGCGATCTTCACCCGTTTGTTCGCCGGTGGCTCTGCGCATCTATCCTTGACCGATCCCGATAATTTAGTCGATACGGGTATTGAAATCGAGGCGCGTTTGCCCGGACGCCGCGAGCAGGGGTTATCGTTGTTATCCGGTGGTGAAAGAAGCCTGACCGCCATAGCCCTGGTCTTTGCCTTACTTAAAGTTTCACCGACACCTGTTTGTGTTATGGATGAAGTGGACGCCATGCTAGATGAAGCCAATGTGGGTCGTTTCAGGGATTTGCTGGTCGATCTAAGCAAGGAAACCCAATTTATCGTCATCACCCATAACCGCAATACCGTTCAGGCAGCGGATGTAATTTACGGCGTGACTATGGGCCGCGATTCGGCGAGCCAGGTGATCAGTTTGAAGCTCGATGAAGTCAGTGAAGAGATGCTTGGAACGAGCCGGGGATAAAGATATCAATAAAAAAATCACCGCCTTACGGGCGGTGATTTTTTATTCTATTTATTGAGATGTGGCAGGGGCAACGGGTTCGGTGGGGACCAGGTTTTGCCAGTTGTTATAATTCACAACTTTGTATTCATCCCTGGCTTTGGTTAACCAGGCGGAGAATGCAGTTTGTTGAGCCTGGGCATAGGCCGTCGCGTCAAGAGGCACTTCTTCGTGAGCAAGTACCTGGATGATATGATAGCCAAATTGGCTTTTCACTGGGGGTCCAATCACACCAACTTTTTGGCTAAAGGCGGCCGTTTCAAATTCTGCTACCATCGCACCTTTGCCGAACCAACCCAAGTCGCCACCTTTATCCTTAGTCCCCGTATCTATTGATACTTCAGCGGCAACTTTGGCGAAATCTTCTCCGTTGAGGAGACGCTGGCGGACAGCATTAGCGGTCGCCTCGTCCGAAACGAGGATATGACGCGCCCATACCTCGTCCTGGGTGCGGGGTACATCGGCGGTGATTATGTCGAAGAGTTTCTGTCGCAGGACATTGGTTTCATATAGTTGACGGACTTCCGCTTCGGTCAAGCCTATTGCAGTTAATTGAGTCACTCCATTTTTATACGCGGCATTGAAGCCTTGCAGTGTATATGGCGTGGAAGTTGGGAAAGGTGTGGAGGTTGGCTCGATCGTCGGGCTTGGTCCCGAGGTGGATGTCCCAGTGGGCACAAGAGTAGGTGTTGGAGAATCCGACGGATTCGGTGTGAATGTCGGTGTGATGGTCGCTGTTAACACCGCTGTCGGTGTTGGCGTGATCGTCACTATTTTGAGGGTATCCGGAGAGAGGGTAGGGAAGTTAACCGAGGTGGGTGTGATCGTGGGTGTCGGTGATCCATTGGGATAAAATTGATAAGAGGACTGGACCGCCTGATCCACTTCGTCCTTACTTGCTTTGATCCCACGTTTGGTTGTTTCCTGGCGGATCAATTCCTCATCGATCATCTGGTCCAAAACGTTTTGGCCGATCGTTTCCGGCGTATCCAGTTGCGAGGTGATCTGCTGTTCCTGGGTGCTTAAGTCCATCCCAAAATATTGCGAATATTGTTGATACATCTGAAGTTGACTGATCAGTTGACCGCGATCCATCTTGACACGTGCCTGCCATTCGCCGATGGGAATGTTTACATTACCGACCTTTGCAACCGGCCGAAGAGCCTGAAAGTATTTGATGTCGAGAAATCCATATACGATAAGGCCAACAACGACAGCTACTACGCCTATGAAGCTATAAAGGATCAGGCGCGTTTGAAATTTTTCACGCTCCAGGCGGGCAATGTGTTTTTTGGTGTGTACGACGGGTTTATTTTCCCGCGGATTTGCCATGTTCTTACTCCTGAACTATAAAAACTGTGGGGCATGGAGCTTATCCATGCCCCGACCTGCATTTGGTTATCGAGGGTTATCTTCCCAACGTCCACCCGTGTAGGGGAGAAGGGCAATGTGCCTGGCGCGTTTAATGGCACCTGCCAGGACGCGTTGGTGACGGGCGCAAGTCCCGGTCTGGCGGCGAGGACGGATCTTTCCATCGTCCGTAATGAATCGCCTGAGCATATCCCCTTTTTTGTAATCGATAACTATGGTTTTGTCAGCGCAAAACTGACAGAATTTCGGGCGGGCAAAGAAGCGACGCTCTCCGCTGCCGCCTTCACTGCCACCCTCATTTGTTCTTTCATCAGCCATGATCTACTCCATTTAATTAGAACGGGAATTCGTCTTCAGTAGCAGCCGGTTCAACTTCTGTCGACGCGGATTGTTCTTCACCGCCATGACTGGCATCACGACGATCTCCGAGCATCATCATTTCATTTGCCACGATTTCGACGCTGGTATGTTTCTGGCCTTCTTTATCGTCCCAGCGCCGGGTTTGGAGCCGGCCCTCGATGTAAACCTGCTGTCCTTTGGTGAGATATTGTTTACAGATTTCCGCCAGGTTGCCCCAGGCTACGATGTTGAACCATTCGGTTTCCGTGTGACGCTCTCCATCAGCACTATTCCAGGAACGGCTTACGGCTACTGTATAGGTGGTCACCGGCCGGCCCGAAGGGGTATAACGCATTTCCGGATCTTTTCCGAGATGACCGATAATCATTACTTTATTCAAGCCTCTGCTCATGTCCATCTCCTTACGTACATGCTTCACTCATTAATCTCTAAACTGAACGTTCCTTATGCCAGACATCTTCAGAGTTAGATGGTAAAACCGGTGAACAAAAAAATCATTCAACGCTCGTCAGCAAATGACGCATGAGGGTTTCGGTATAACGCAAGTTCTGTTCCAAAGCTGACGTTGCGGTGGGTGGGATCGAGAGATCGATCAACACATAATTGCCTTCGCGCTGTTTGCGGATCTCATAGGCGAGCCGCCGCTTGCCCCAAACATCAACCTTATCCACACTTCCACCGGATTCTGTAATCCAACCCTTAACGCGGTCGAGCACGCCATTAAGCGCCGCTTCGTCCAGATCGGGCTGGATGACACAAACCAATTCATATTTGCGCATGGGGATGCCTCCTTTCCATGGGATTGCTCTCGTCGAGGCCGTAGGCCAGTCGAGGGCGGAAAGGCACGTATTGAGACGTACCTTGATAGCGGGTGGATTGTACGCCAAGTTGTTGGTTTTGTGCAGGGCACGATAAGCCAATAAGCGAGCCTTGCAAGAGCACCCAAAGTAGAAATTGGCATCAAAAAAGCGCAGATTTACGGCAACGTACAACCGGAACGAATCAGGATCGAATGGTACCTGCGGTGCGATAACAATGGTCGAATCTGAAAAACCATTCAAATCAGGTTCAATTCCTCCCTCAGGCCCCAATAATTTTGAGTAGAAAATGGCCAGGTTTTTGGAGGATCGAATAGGAGAATAGGGAACTGGGATCGGGTAATAAAGGATCAGGGAAGCAGATTTGGGGGATGAAGAGATATTCGTTCCCTGCTGAGGAGAACACCCGGCATCTCCAACAAAGACACAAGAGGATTGGTGGTATTCGTTACCGAGGAACGAAGAGGAACGAATATCCTTAAGATGTGACAGGAAGGGGAAATGGTTGGAATAATTCAGTGTTGAAAGGTACGGATTGATAACGAAGTTGTTGGACATGATATATCCCTTCGACGATTCAAATCGTCGAAGTGGGCGCCCCGCAGGGTGCTGGGGAACGCGATGTTCGCTAGCCCCTCCGCTGCGGGGTCCACAGGATTCGCTTCGCTTATGCTACGCGAACGCTCACTCGCCTCATTATACAGAACTAATGTTCTAATGTCAAATTGAGAGATTGAAAGTGGGGAATCAGGAGGTGGTCATGCTTTAGTAAAGCCGTTTCATCCACAGGATACGCTTCGCTATGATGCGTACCTACTTGCCTTGATAAGATTTAGCCTTATGCTTGTATAATATAAATTGGTATCAGGGAATGGGAATATGCGAG
>CAZPCR010000175.1:0-6326 GCA_964585035.1 uncultured Anaerolineaceae bacterium | reverse complement strand
TGAGGTCATATGCTTGACGGGGGATAATCCTTCGCATTATACTCGTCCAGCTACTTCCAAGGTTGCAGGGGAACTTTTCTGGTATAAGTAACACATCGGGGTGTAGCGCAGTTGGTAGCGCGCTTGCTTTGGGAGCAAGAGGTCCCGGGTTCAAATCCCGGCACCCCGACTTATTGAGAGCCGCCATATTTTTCAGATATGGCGGTATTTTTTTATTTAGATGAACAGCAATAACCAACGCGCTCGCGCGTTGTCCTACGGAGCTACCGTCCCCGTCGGCTCGGGCGCTGCTGTGGGTTCGGGGAGGTTTATATGCTGAACCGTGGTTCCTGAACTTGGCGAGTGAGTCGAATCCCCCGGATAATCTGCCTTGATCGTCGGGTTGCCCACCGACTTAAAGCTTAACGTGCAGGTGCCTGTGCCGTTCACTAGCGTGATGGTACATCCCGAAGGACCCGCGACATTCACATTGCCAGTGGGCGGATTCCCTGACCCTGAATTGACCACAGTTACGGTCACGAACGTGGGCTGACCGGGTTCAACAGTCGCGGGCGAGGTGGTGATGGTTGTTACCGTAGCAGTAAAACCTACGCCAAATGTGACGGTACTGAGGCTGCTATTATAAAGCGGAGTTCCGGAGCTATAGCTGGCGATCACTTTTTGTGCCCCTCCACTGGTAAAAGTAACATCGCATGTGGAAGTCAGTGACGAGAGAGTACAACCCGTGCCTCCACCGACGATAAAACTTACGGTACCCACCAGGGGATCGGGGCCGTTATCGATCTTTATGCCGAGCGGATAGGGTGTGTTCAGGTTAAAGTCGCCCGGCACAGTCCCGTCTTTGTATGAGCCGCCTCCGTATACCACACTGAGACTCGTAACAAACGGTGTGATATCAAAACTGGCCGAGGCATTGGAAGGTCCATAAATATTATCGCCCGGGAAATTGGCAATGACGATGAAAGTGCCTACGCTCTTGGGCAGGGTGATCTTGCAGTCTTGTTGGTTGTTCGTGGAGGTCATGTTCAACATACACAGACCCAACCCACCGATATCCACTTTAACCGGTACGGTCGGGTCGATGGCCGGCTGGGCCTCGGGACCGGTCATTTTCACTTGAAAGTCCAGCTCGCCGCCCGGGTTTACCTGCGGTACGCCGTTCAAGGTGGGCATATTAATAAAACTGATGGAAGTGGGACGATCTGCCTGCACATTAACAGTTTGCGAGACCTGGGAGGCTTTGTAACGATTGTCGCCGCCGTAGGCTGCCTTGACCGTATATTGGATGGCCTGCGGGAAAGTTATGGTGCACGAGGCATTACCGCCTGCATCCAGTGGAACAGTACAGCCGGTCACACCGTTATTCACAGTGATGGTCATTGTGCCGGTGGGGCTGGCCGTATTGGCCTTGCCACTTACGGAGACGTTCACCACCGCAGGGCGGTTCTGACCGACTGCGCCGATATTTATGACACTCGTGGATGGCATGCAAGCGGAGAGCAATACCGATAGGACGCCCAGGCTGATCCATAATACAAGACGAGGTTGAATATCGCGAATTTTCATTCTATTATCCATGAACAAAAACGGTCGATGCGGCGATGGAGTGAATGCCTTTTCCCGCCAAACTCGAGGCGGGAGGTTTTTCACAATTCCTCTTCCCCTGAATACGGTACTCAAAATTAATTTGCAACTTTACAATTGTATCGTATTTACAGAGTACTGCATAATTATCTAAACTATTTTTTTGTTTTTACCTTATGAATGATGAAATAAAAGTTTACAAGGTACTGCGAAGCGGCATGCGGAGCAGTAGAGATTAATGCATGAAGCAGTAGGGGATCGCAAACCCGCTTGGCAAAATTCCGCTGCTCACATGAAAGTCAAGTAAAATCAAGCAATTAAATTGATCCTTAAATTGCCCTATACTATTAATACTTCACTTCACAAGGTTGGTATTAATATTACGGATTTGATCGTAAAGGCCCAGGGGTTGTCGGGCCATAAACGACGGCTGAGCAGTCGACCAGGATTTTTGTTTTATTAGCAAGGGTTGACCGGTCAAGTACAAACTTGCCGGATGGTCTATTGCAATGAAAAATAATACCGGCACACACCACACCTCATCAAGAATGCCTCGCTGGTTGAATATACTGGCCGCCTCCTGGCGATGGTTGATCGAGCCGTCATCATCGGTCGTTGAGCCGGACCGGCGTCTTCGTGCCCGCCTCCTGATGGCGATGCTGCTCATCCTGCTGTGCCTGGCTTTACTCTCATTGGTACTTACAATATTTGGCGTTTATTCACAGCCCGCAGCTACAATTTGGATAACGATCGCCGCTGCACTATTGTTTGGCATCGAGTATGGACTGAGCCGCGGAGTGCATCACCAGTTGGCGGCCGCGATGCTTGTCGGCACCGTACTGGTCGCAACCTTTGTGTCTGTTATTGTTAATCCGACAGATGCTCGGGCGTTATTTTTTCTTATCTCGAGTGGGTTGATCGCCAACTTGTTTCTCTCGGCCGGCGTCACCGACTTTGTCTTTTTGGCCACATTTGCCGGCCTGCTGCTGCTCCCGTTTTTTGTGACGAGCCTTTCCACCTCGACCGAGGTTATTGCACTATTTTTCATTTTGATGGTCGGCGGCCTGGTCGTGATGGCGGCTATCCTCCGCCGGCGTTACCTGAAACAGATCGATTGGCAGACCCAACGGCTCGTCGAAAGCGAATTGCGCCTGCGTGAGTTATCCATACGCGATCCGCTGACCACGTTGTTCAACCGGCGATACCTGGAAGAGGCGCTGGCGCTGGAAATGATCCGCTCCCGCCGCAAGCAGTTTTCGATCGGTATCATCATGGTGGATATCGACCACTTCAAACAATTCAACGATACTCATGGTCATGCGGCCGGTGACGCGGTGCTGGTCCAGGTGGGTAATTTTTTTCGAAGCCACATCCGTTCCTCCGATATTACCTGTCGGTATGGCGGTGAGGAGTTCATTATCGTTATGACCGAAGCCACCCGGGAAATAACCCGAAGGCGCTCCGAGCATATCCGGGAGGATGTCAGCCAACTCCACGTCGAGTATGAAGGGCGCACCCTGGAGGCGGTGACGCTCTCGATCGGTGTCTCTGTTTTCCCGGCCAATGGGTCGACGATCGATGAGATCGTGAAGGTAGCCGATACCGCTTTGTATAGCGCCAAACATGAGGGTGGCGACCGGGTTGTGGCAGCAGGGTAAAGATCAGAGCTAAGTGGTTACGAGTAATATATGACGGCCTCAGGCCTGGTCAGGCTCCTTGCTCATGATCTCCATCGCTTCCATAACCGTCGTAAAAACGGGGGTCGTCTTTTTAGGGATACGACCATCCCTTCTCAATTTACTTAAATGAACCTGCAACAGAAGCAAAGCGGTGGAGCCCTGCCAGGTATCCTGCAAGCGAGGGGCGAAGCCGATCACCATCCGACGCGAGACCTGGATCAATTCGATGTCGGAACGTTGAAGGGCCTGGAATAGATCCAACCCGTGAGCCGCAAGATCGGACTTTAATACCTGCAAGGCTTTAGCCAGCGCGCCATCGTTCATCCATTTGTTGAAATAACGATAACAGGTTTGATGGGAGGGATATTCCAGAGGCAGGTCATCCCAGGCTGCACCGGTACGAAGCTTCCAAAGAATGCCGTTTAGCACGGCATGGGTGGGCTGCAGCGGACGACCTGCGCCATCTTTTATTTGAGGTGGGAAGAACGATTCGATCAATTTCCATTGACGGTCGGTGAGGTCCATATTATTCCTGAATAATTTTGAGTAGAAATTGGCGAGTTTTTTGGAGGAACGAATGTACCCGTCCATCAATCCAGGCGGTGACGCCTGCGAACCATCCGAAGCCAAAAACTCGAAGCAAATGGAGAGATCGGTTTCCTGCATGTCTTTAATTTTGTGGCTGGCTCGAACGAGGTGGCTTGTCTGGCGGGCTGTTCGACCAAGGATGGACGAAACGCGCATACATGTATCACGCTTTATATCTTCCAATCCCAAACCGGCTGCGTCCATTTCATCCAACTGCCTGCCTATGAGAAGGGAAGTTGAGCGAACACGTGCAATTTCATCATCCAAACTGGATAGGAGCTGCTGCCCGAGGAAGGCTAATTCAGACGGGGTGTGGTCGGATGAATTCATTCCTTTGATATATTGGCTGGTTGCAAGGTAGAGGGGATTCTTGTAGGCGGGCATGATAGTTTACTCAATCCTTCTTGGCGAGGAAAGCACTCGCCATCTGCGCGCCGAGAAAAGCACTCGGCATCTGCGACCACGCCCCGCTGCGCGGGATCTTCGCGCCGAGAAAAACGCTCGGCATCTGCGACTTTCAGCGTGGCCGGGAAAAACACCCGGCATCTTCGAGGACTAGAGAATACCGAATTTTTGGATGTGGGCTGGAGAACACCGCCCACATCCAAAAATTCGGAGATCTTGCAGAAGGCATAAGCAGATGCTTACATTATATAGAACATGCGTTCTGTCGTCAAGCTACAATGAGCTTATGGTAAAGCTTGTCATATACAACCCGGTAAATTGGGGAAAAGGTAAAAGTAGGCCGGGTAAGGCGGGCTATAATATTTGAAAGCAGTAAACCATGTCACCGCTCCCACTTAAGAAACAAACTCCGGAAGAAGATGAGATCGAGAATAAGCTGGCCGAGCTGAAATCTCTCGAGATGGAGCTTGTTCAGAGGGAGCTTGAGCTGAGAACCCTTTCGAGCCAACTCCAGTCCTTCAATGCAAAATATACAAAAGCAGTGGGACACCTGATCCTTGAGCTCGATCAGCTCGAGGTACAAATAGCGGTACTCCACGCGCAAAAGAACCCCAACAATCGCTCGGCCCAGGAAAAGGCCCGGCGGGCGTGGCAACGCCCAGAGGAGACAGAAGAATCTAGTTTTGCTTTTAGCGAGGGAATCGTCACCCGGGAATTCACGCCATCCAAACACATCAAGGAGCTTTACCGGGAAGCCGCCAAGCTGATACACCCCGACCTGATCACCGATGAGGAGGAGAAAAACCGCCGGTCGGAGTTAATGGCCGAAGCCAATCGCGCCTACGCCGAAGGCGATGAGGCAGCCTTGAAGGAGATCATCCGCCTGTGGAAGACCAGACCCGCTGCGAACCAGGGTGAAACGATCTCGGCGCGGCTTATCCACACGCTCAAGCAGATAGCCCAGGTGAGAAAGCGCCTGGAGGTCATAACCGAAGAGCTAAAACGATATCGCTCCGGACATTTATTCGAGTTGTTCACTGAGTATAAAAAAGCGAAGGACGAGGGTCGCGACCTGTTCGGGACAACGGCTGCTAAATTAACCGAGGCAATAGAACTGGCAAAGAAAGTGCTGGCTGATATGGGGGGATGATTTGTTGCAGGTCCATAAGGCGCATTCGCCTATAGATAATTTGTCACGATTACGATAGACACAAGAAGATAAGACGTTCCTCAATTACAGAACTCATGACGTGCAACATCCGACTACACTTGAGAAACATTACCAAAGGCGGTACTAGAACAGACAGACAGGCATGACTTAGGAACGAAGTCACAGAATTCCAAGTGTCAAACCTTTATAAGGACAAAATAAAAAATGTCCTACCTGTGCGGTAGGACATTTTTTATTCTTCCAAAATTCAAATTTACAGAGTCATGCGCCTTGACGCAATCACATTAAACAATTACTTTAGGGTTTGGACCATATTTATTTTCGCCTGGTTGACCGTCAGTCGCCAGCAATACTAATAACCAAATACTTCCGATGATGGGGATTAAACTTATAAATAACCACCAACCACTTCTCCCAGTGTCATGGAGCCTTCTTATTGCAACCCCCAGCGCAGGCAGTATCATAGCCAAAGAATACAGACCGTAAATTATGCCATAACCCGTATCCTTACCAGCCGTCCCAAATACATTATCAAGGACGACTGCCACAATACCAAAAATCACATAGAACAACACAAACATCCAATACTCTTTTCTTCTGGCTCTACCGTCAAATACTGCGTATTTTTTCAAAACTGCTAGATACCAATTCATGATTTACCTCCTTGAGTTTATGATTGTATTGCATCGAACCAGCGCGACTCTGTATGAATAAAGATATTATACAAAAATCCACCTTGCAAATCAACGATTATTTGTGATAGGTATCCTTTTTCCGGCAACTACTCACGAAATATTTGACTGCAAAAATGGACGCCATACAAACCCATATTATCAAATACCCCATTAAGGCAGGTGACATAATTTCACCGTTTTTTGTCCCACCCTACAACCATGCTA
>CAZPCR010000174.1:0-6357 GCA_964585035.1 uncultured Anaerolineaceae bacterium | reverse complement strand
AGACCCATTTGAACCAACGGATACCAAAGATGCAACTTTCCATTTATTGGACGGCTCGGACACACAGGTAAAAATGATGGCGCACATTTTCACAAACATCCCTTATTCGATTGGGGATAGTTATAAAGCTGTGGAACTTAATTACCTTGGAAACACATCTGCCATGGACATCCTAGTTCCAGATGAAGGAAAATTCGACGAATTCGACAGCCAAATAAATGCCGCCAAATTTAATGACATTCTGGCCGGAATGAAACCTACCGCATTGGGTCTGGGATTACCAA
Organism: uncultured Anaerolineaceae bacterium; assembly: GCA_964585035.1. Classification (GTDB taxonomy): domain Bacteria; phylum Chloroflexota; class Anaerolineae; order Anaerolineales; family Villigracilaceae; genus Fen-1038. Next base: position 6,073 of record CAZPCR010000174.1, on the reverse strand, counting down.
AGTTCAGTTTTAATACAGACTCGGATATCGGCGCTCAGTTGTCCATGCTAGGGATGCCAGATGCTTTCGATCCAAACCTGGCGGATTTCTCAGGGATGACGGGTGGACGCGACCTATTAATCAGCAAAGTGCTGCATCAAGCTTTTGTTAAAGTAGACGAAAAAGGGACTGAGGCATCCGGAGCTACGTCGGTTATCATGAGCCCGACCAGTATCATGCTGCCCAGTGAGCCACTTACAATTGATCGTCCATTTATATTTATTATTCGAGATATCGCCAGCAAACAGATATTATTTATGGGCCGCGTATTAAATCCGACAAAATAGGGTTAACCCTGCCTCTGAACTTAACCTTAAGTAATAGTTTTGTTAGTTTTTAGACACGATAACCAAGCTGAACTTTCTCTATTCCTTTTAACCATTTGGGAAGCACCTCTATCAAGCGCCGCATGATCTCTTTTGTGCGACTTATGAACATGTCATAATCACCGTACGCTTCCCCACCTTCCTCTCCGACCAGATCGCTGACTCCGCGCAAGATCAAGAGGCGCTGGTTATTCTTCTTTGCAACCCATGCAATGGCGCCTGATTCCCAATCTGCAGCCACGGCATCGTATTTATTGATCAGCGGTGCGATATCTTCGACCATAAGATCCCGATCTGCCGATACAAGTAACCCGCGTGAAACCGGAGATGGAGTGACCCGCGGCAGCCAACTCAAATCCAATGTGGTTGAATAATTGTCAATCGCTTCCTGGGCATCTGACATTTGTTCCAAAATATCGTAAATAACGGTCCTTTCGACCAGGATAATTATGCCCTGCTCGATCCTTCCTTGAAATCCCCCGCATGTGCCGAGGTTAATCATCAAATCGGGATGGTAATGATCGATCACGAATTGAGCCGTGGCTGCAGCCGAGATTTTTCCCCAACCGCCGTGAAAGAATGTAGGCGTCCATTGTTCGATGACGACATCGAAGCATTCACCAAAAGGTGTTTCTTCCACCTTAGCCCCGGGGAATAAGGATTTCACCACCTGCCATTCCGCATCCGCGGAGATGATCACTAAAATTTTCACTTTTCTCCTGACTTTAAATAATCAAGCAGAATAGTAAAGGCGGTATCAGCCGACAAATTTTTGTTTTGTAAGCGATCTCCCATAAATTGATGGAGATATGCCCATTCACCGCGGGTTGAGGCCAAACCAAACCATGTCGTCCCCACCGGTTTACCCGGTAATCCACCGCCGGGTCCGGCTATACCGCTGACTGAAATCGCCAGGTCGGCTGCGAGAGTCTTACGGGCACCCCGCGCCATTTCAAGGACCGTCTCCCGGCTGACTGCGCCAAATGCCTTGAGAGTGTCCCAGGATACGTTTAATAAAGCAACTTTGGCCTCATAAGCATAAGCCACAATGCCGCCCAGAAAATATTCTGAAGAACCGGGGACGTCCGTAATGCGACTGGCGATCAGTCCACCAGTACAAGATTCGGCTGTAGCGAGCTTGACGCCCCGTTCTTTCAACAAGACGCCGACCTGATACTCCAGGGATTCAGATGAAGAATTCGAATTCGCCATTATTGACAATTTTACATGAGAAACAGACCCATAACCAGTAACAAGGCCAATGCGCGATGGTAACTATTCCGCCTTCGGTCTGATGGCAGTTCTAAAGGAAGGTTAAAAAAACACCTCCTGGCGTTAATCGACCAAGAGGTGTTTTACTAATCCATTACTATCTTCCAATGATCCTTTAAACCTTACGGATTCAGACTCTGGTTGATAGTGCTAAATATATTCCCTATGGTCGAACCCATAGCCACGCCGAGAGCCGCAAATATGCAGCAACACAGCAAGCCAATTGCCAAAATAGGGATAAATAGGGAGCCCACTGCCGCTCCCCAGCCAAATTGATTGACCCCTTTGACCGCCATGATTTCGAGGACAAGAATATAAAGTCCAGCAAGCCCGAGAATCAGCCGAAAACAGAATCCAACAAACGGTATGGCAGATAGCAAAATAAAAACGGCCGAGACCAGGGAATATGGTACGCTGATGGCAGCAAAGGTGTACGCCATCTGGTCAAATGTACCTTTTCCACCGAACATTTTAGCAATCCATTGGATAATGGCTACACCGATGGCAAAAAACAGTGTTTGAATTACCGCAAGTATCGGCGCTACACAGATTAATGCGACCAAAACTCCAACAATGCCGTTTCCTACCCGATCAGCACCTAGACCGGACTGGGTTAATCTTTCCCGGATCGTTGCGCCTTCGACAACGAAAGTTATTAAATTTACCAATATCGAAGTAATAAAAACCCACAAATAAGCCGTTGTAGCCTTGGCATTCGGCGAGGCAGCGATATCACTGTAAGTCTGTTCGTTAGGCTTGGTCAGGGCATTGATCCATGTTTGAAATATGGATGTGGAACCGGCGGGCATCATTGGAGCATTTGACGAATCAGTTGACATAAAAACCTCCTTTGGGTTTATAGGTTTATAACATAACCGTAATTGAAGTTCAATAGCCAAAAACACCTATTATCCCGCTTGGATACGAGTACAATTATTGACAATGGAAATTTCAGAAAATATCCAGGGTATTCTTGCGACCCTGCCATCGAAACCAGGCTGCTACCTGATGAAAAACGCCGAGGGGACGATCATTTACGTCGGCAAGGCCATCAGCCTGAAGAACCGCGTCAGGTCGTATTTTCACGCGGATACCGGTCATGACGCGAAGACACGGCGCCTCGTACGTGAGATCGCAAATATCGAATGGATTTTAGTAGGCTCAGAGCTCGAGGCATTGATCCTCGAGATGAACCTCATCAAAAAGCACCGACCCAAATACAACATCCGGCTTAAGGACGACAAACGTTATCCTTATATCAAAATCCATTGGGCCGAACCCTTCCCAAAAGTCACCGTTACCCGTCAAATGGTCGAAGATGGATCCCGCTACTTCGGCCCGTATACCTCCGCCTGGGCTGTTTATCAGACTTTGGACGTTTTGCGCCGCATCTTTCCGTATCTGACTTGCGACCGGGTCATAACCGGCCTGGATAAGCGTGCCTGCCTTTATTACGACATCAAGCTTTGTACCGCGCCTTGTATCGGCGCCATAAACCAGGCTGGGTACCGCCAAATGATCTCCGATCTGATGGCTTTCCTGGGCGGCCACAGCGAAACCATTGTCACTCGCCTACGAAGTGAAATGGAAAAAGCATCCGATGAGATGCGTTTCGAAAAGGCTGCTTCCCTGCGCGACCAGCTAAAAGCAATGGAATCCATTATGGAAAGGCAGAAAATTGTCTTCGCCTCCGATTATCTGGATTCGGATGTTCTAGCGATGGCGCGCTCAGATGGCGAAGCATGTGTCCAGATATTCTTCATCCGCGGTGGAAAATTGATAGGACGTGATTACTTCATCCTCGAAGGGACGGAAGACGCGGCCGATAGCGATGTAATCACTCAATTCGTCAAGCAGTTTTACACGGAAGCCGCCAGCATCCCACAACAGGTGATGCTTCAAGAGGAAATCGAGGAAGCCAAAATAATCGGGCAATGGCTCCGTACACGGCGCGGCGGAGAAAAAGTGGAAATCCTTGTCCCGAAAAAAGGACAGCCGCACGAATTGATAAAGATGGCCTCCGAGAATGCCACCGAGACTCTCTCCGCATTACGGACCCAATGGCAAGCAGATACTCACAAACAGGAGTTGGCCCTGGCCGAGTTGCAATCTGCTTTCCAGCTGCCGACACCCCCCAATCGAATAGAATGCTACGATATTTCAAACACACAAGGCACGGCCATTATCGGGGCAATGGTAGTTTTCCAACAGGGTGTGCCGAGTAAAAACCTGTATCGCAAGTTCAATATCGAAAGCGTGGTGGGCGCTCCCGATGACTTTGCTTCCATGGAAGAAATGTTAACCCGGCGATTTCGAAGATGGCAGTCCGCCCAGGACCAGGCCGCCCAACCCGGATACAAACCGGATGCCTCATTTTCTTTCCTCCCTGACCTGATCATTATCGATGGTGGAAAGGGTCAATTGGGGAGAGCTGTAACTGTGTTGGAAAAATTCAACTTATTGGACAAAGTTCCAGTGGCCGGGCTGGCAAAACAAAAGGAAGAAATTTTCTTCCCCAACAAACCCGATTCTTTGTTATTGCCGCGCCATTCACAAGGCCTGTATCTTATACAACGTATACGGGACGAAGCCCATCGTTATGGGATCACTGCCCATCGCAAAAAGCGTACAAAACTGGGGATGGCCTCGCAACTGGATTCCATCCCCGGCATCGGGCCGACACGCCGAAAATCCCTCTTGAAACATTTTGGTTCCATAGATAAGATTAGGGAAGCGAGTCTCGAAGAGTTAAAGACAGTCGTACCGGAAAACGCCGCACAATCCATCAAAGCGCATTTGGAGTAACGGATCCATGGCGGGCGAAAATTAATATGAAAAAAGTGTGGATCGTTGATGACGACGAGGAAATGACGCGTGCCGTCCAACTTATGCTGCAGCTTATTGACTGTGAAGCGACCGGTTATTTAAACGCGCGCGCTGCCACACGGGCCTTGCTGGCCGGGAAACGGCCTGATTTAATGATCCTTGATATCAATATGCCGGAAGTAAGCGGCCTGGATCTGCTCGAATTCCTGCGCCGCCGGGCCGAGTGGAAAAATCTACCGGTGATCATGCTTTCTACAGAAGCCGCAGATGTAACCGTGGATAAGGCGATGAAATTAGGCGCGAATGGCTATGTTATGAAGCCGGTTACAATTGAAGAATTGGAACGGGCTGTCAACAATGCTTTGCAAAAACATTAGAAAGGCTTATTAAAGTATGGCAAAAGGCAAGACCCAATCAAAAAAAACATATCGTCCCAGCACAAGTCAGATAATTTTTTTCATCCTGACCCTGATCATCATTCTTTCGTTTGTGCTATCCCTGTTGGTAAAACTTTAAAATAATTGGATAACGTTTCAATAGTCTCGGCAATGCCCTTCTCGTTTGCTGAGCATAAGGTGAGATAGATTCTTGCTTTGCAGGTGTGGGTATGCAAAGCGTACCTTTAAGACAAGTGTAGGGTACCCCGTAACCCAAAGCGGTGTCACTATCTGTAAATAATATGCCCAGCTAACTAAATGGGGACAAATGCAAATAACTCGCTGGTATAATCCACTGGCTGAAAACTAAAAACCAAGGTTACATGGGGGACAAGAGGATTTTCTTTGTGTCCTAGGACCATTTGTCACCTTGTTTCGGAGTAATGGAGAGGTATTAAAAGATAACCTATGCTCGACAAATTAACAGGCATCGAACAACATTATGAGGACCTCGGCAGGGAACTGTTAGAGGTCGGCTCAGATTACCAACGAGCGGCGGGGATCAACAAAGAGCGCGTGGACCTGGAACCGATCGTCGAAAAAGCGCGCAAATACCGTCAGGCTATGAAAAGCCTCGAAGAAGCCAAATCCATATTGGGCTCGGACAACGACCCCGAACTTAAATCCATGGCGGAAGCGGAATTGGCCGAATTAAATCCAAAGATCGAAACTCTGGAAAAAGAGATCAAGGGGCTTCTTGTTCCAAAAGATGCCCGTGACGAAAAGAATGTCATCGTTGAAATCCGCGCCGGGGCTGGCGGTGATGAAGCAGCCATATTCGCCGCCGACCTTTTTCGCATGTATACACGTTATGCCGAAACCCAGCATTGGAAAGCTGAGATACTCTCGGAAAACGCGATCGGCGTAGGTGGTTATAAAGAAGTCATCTTCGAGATCAAGGGCAAAGGCGCATATTCGAAACTTAAGTATGAATCAGGCGTCCACCGCGTCCAGCGCGTGCCCGCCACAGAAGCACAGGGCCGCATCCATACATCCACTGCGACCGTGGTGGTATTGGCAGAAGTGGACGACGTTGAGATAGAAATTCCAGACAGCGATATCGAGATTGAAGTATATCGCTCCTCGGGAGCAGGCGGTCAGAACGTACAAAAGAATTCCACGGCGGTGCGGATTTACCACAAACCAACGGGAATGATTGTCACCTGCCAGGAT
>CAZPCR010000173.1:0-6357 GCA_964585035.1 uncultured Anaerolineaceae bacterium | reverse complement strand
TTCAAGCCGGCCACCAGGCGGTCGAATGCGCCCTGGGTGCGGTCCACAGGTGTGGCATAGGAGAAACGTACCCAATCAGCACCGAAAGGTGAGAAGAAAGTACCGGGCACGATCGCCACGCCGAAGTTTTCGGCGAGATACAAACCGAGCGGCTCACTATCAGCCCAGCCCTTGGATTTAATGAACTCACCAACGTTGATGAAGGAATAATAACCCTTGCCGAGAATATACTGGAAGCCCTGGCCGTCCAGCAGAGACTTCAGCACCTTGCGGCTGGCGTTGGTGGGCTCGACAATGGTCTTCGATGCTTCGCCGTAGCCCATTTCATAGGCAGCCATCGCCACGGCCAACGAATAGAAAGTGGGCATGACCGTATGCGAGGCGCGCGCCACGATGAATTTGATGACCTCCTCGGACGCGATCAGGTGGCAGTTGCGGACGTTCGAGCCGCCCAGGCTCTTGGTAATGCCGTCGAGGAACATGAGGTGTTTGCGTTCGTCGGGGGTGAACAGGCGCAGGAATGCATTCAAGTCCATCGGCCCTTCATCGGTCACGTAATGGTACATCCAGTCGAAGAGCACAAAGGGGATGCCCGCTTCCAACGCGGTCCGGGCGAATGCTACCTGGCGCTCGGGAGTGGTGGTAAGACCAGTGGGATTATCGGGATTGGTAATAATGAGACCGGCGATCTTGCGACCTGATTTGGCGGCGAACTCCACGCTGCCGCGGATACCGTCCTCGGAATAAGCCCAACCGTTAGCCGGGTCACCGGGCGACCAAAGCACATTGGCGCCAATGCCATAGGGCCCCCAATTGTAGGAGATCCACGGCACGCGTGAAACCGCGATGGCGTCTCCTTCGCGCCCGTGACCCAGGCTCAACATGGCCTGATAGGCCTTGACTAGCGCATCGCGCCCACCGCACGAGCCGAGCACATTGTTCGGACCGAAACCCAGGGAGGGATCGAGCTTCCAATATTTCTCGATCACCACCTTGCGATAAGCATCCGTGCCAAAGGGCATATCGTAGGCGGTGCCATGCTCGATCTGCATTTGCGCGGCGCGCTCCAGGAGGGCGCGCGGTACGCCGGGTAATGATGCGCCGCCGTCACCCTGCGAGGCATCGAAGACGGGCGAGCCGGGATTCTTTTCAAGGTAGACCTTGAGCGATTTATTAATGAGGAACATGCGTGAAGGCGGGATGGCCATCATATCCTTCAAATAATTGCTGACCGGGACGAGGTTCTCTTCCGGCACGGCATAGACCGGAGTGGTGTTGGAAATGTCCATGATTGTTCTCCTGAAAAAAAGTTTAAGAAAAACGCCCCGTTCGTGATGGGGCGTTTTTGCTGCTATCTTTTTGCGAAACCACTGGAGACTACTTCCACTGGCCGCCATCCCAAGACGAAAAGGAGCGGATATGTCTGGTATTAGTATCAGTCGAAGTGAAATTAATCGTGGTTTGCATATTGTCGTTCAATATATCATCGTAAGAGGACACTGTCAAGTTCGCGATTGTCCATTATTATCAAAAGGATATTTTGTAATTATTCTTTCAATCAACTACCCGGTCGCCAGCGCATACTCCAAAATTTCAACGATCCTCAATGACTAAAAAATGCTCTGTTGTATATGGAACGTTTGACAAATGGCTCGGACTTCTGTGGCACTTAATCCCTCGCCGACCTCTCCAATCGAGAGATTGAGAAATTCATATTTTGCCGCTGTCTCGGCATATTCAACCAGGTCGGCAGCATGTTTGACCGAAGTATCCGAGCGTGCCATCACTCCGTGTTTAGCCCACATGACAATACGGTGGGTACGCAGAGCTTGTACGTTGCCCTTCATCAATTCCGCTGAGCTTGGGACATGGAAAGGAATAAAACCGATGCCTTCTGGTAAATTGATTATGGTTTCAGGCTGCCAGCGCAGCAAATGTGAATTTAGATATGTCTCATCCTGATAGCGCGCGACATGGCTCAAGTAGGTTAAATTCAACGGTTGTGCATGGACGATGGCGTGGAAGTTTGTCTTGCTGGCGAGAATCTGGTCGTAATGCACGGCAAGATGCGAGTTGAATTCGCTGGTAACACGCTGGAATAAACAATCGTAAGAAGTATAAATTTTTCCTTTAGAGCCATCTGTGCTGACTACAATGCAGGCAACGTTAGAAGTTGGGTTGTCAATAATTTCTCGCAGACGCCGCCCGGAGCCACTGACGAGAAAGGTCGCGCCTGCCAGTTCGGGAACAGACTGGGGAAGCTCAAACTCGCTGATCGAAGGGAAAAGAGTGCGCGGCTCAATCGGCCAGCGCAGGCAGACCGAAATATTTCCTGCCGCCCCTTCACTGGCACCTATTTCGGAGAGACGTCTTCCGGCCTCGCCCATCATTTTGAGACAATCGTCGAGTTCAGGATAGGGAGCTTTCAACATAGTTTCACCTTTTTACAAATTTAAAAACCTTTCATAAGATTCGTTCCATTCCCGCTGATCGCAAGGGTGGTAACGTTTCATTCCTCCGGCGTTGGCAACGATTTGCCGCCCCTCCGTCAGATCTCTGATTTCTCTTAAAGTAATCAGCTGAACGAGTGCATTCCCCAGAACAGTCGCTTCAACGGGCCCGGCTACGACCGGCAGGTCGGTCGCGTTGGCGGTAAATTGGTTTAGTAAATTGTTTCGGCTGCCGCCGCCTATGATATGGATTGTTTCGATTTTCGTCCCGGTCAAAGAAGCCAGTTCGTCAAAAACCTGCCGATATTTGAGGGCCAGGCTTTCCAATACCGAACGGACAATTGCACCTTTCGTTTCCGGGACAGGTTGTCCGTGAATTTGACACCATGTACGGATACGTTCAACATGGTTGCCCGGCGTCAAAAAAACCGGATCATCAGGATCCATTAATGTCTGGAACGGTTCGGCAGCCTGCGCCATTCCAGTCAACTCGTCATAACTAAACGACTCACCCTGCAGTTTCCAGGTGGCACGGCATTGTTGAATAATCCACAATCCTGTAATGTTCTTGAGCAGGCGATAAGTTCCATAAACTCCGCCTTCATTGGTTACATTCGCCTTCAGCGCATCTTTGTTGATGATAGCTGCTTCAACTTCGAGACCAGCCAGACTCCAGGTACCGCTGCTGATATAACCGAAGTGTTTTTCTTGAGCCGGGACAGCCGCCACCGCGCTGCCGGTATCATGGCAAGCTGGCGCAATGACCGGAATCCCGCGAAATTCCCCCAGCCTTGTTCCGGGAGGCACGAGTTCGGAAAAAATATGAGTTGGGATTCCCATCTTATCCAGCATTTCAATTGCCCATTCCCCTGTGGATGCGCTAAGCATCTGTGTCGTAGAGCCAATACTAAACTCATTGGTTTTCACCCCAGTCAACAAGTAATTAAAAAAATCAGGGATGGTCAGAAATGTACAAGCTGCCTTTATTTGAGGGGAATGGCTTTCGACCAGACTCATAAGCTGATAGAGGGTATTGATCTGGCTGAACTGAATACCCGTCACTTTAAAAATTTCAGGCTTTGACACATGCTCAAACGCCCGTTCCATGACTCCATCAGTACGGGAATCGCGATAATGAACCGGGTTGCCGAGCATTTTTCCCTGAGAATCAAGCAGGGCAAAATCGACACCCCACGTATCCACACCCAGGCTGGAGGGATGGAAAGCCAAGCCCTTGTCAATCCCTATTTGAATTTCCCGCCATAAACCGATAACGTCCCAATATAGCGTGCCCCGAACATTAACCGGGCCGTTCGCAAAGCGATGTAATTCATCAGCTTGCAGCGACTCTCCGTCGAAATGCACCGCTATAACACGGCCCGATTCGGCTCCCATATCGATGGCCAGGGTAATCAAATCTTTCCTCATTTTGTGTAAATCCTGTAATACGCCGTGGCAACCTTATTATTTATCTCACGTTACATTGTCAAATGTCTTTTGATGATTATCGCCCGGAATATATCGAAGGGTCTCTGCGGCAAATGTGAAGATTATTCCTTACATTCAGAAATACATTACATAAGGCGAGATAATTAATATTTACCGTATAAGGGGCCAAAGTTTGCGCAGGCGCGGAAATCGGCTCCTTGTACATCCATCGCGCCAAAAGCGCTCCAGGCGCTTGGCCGGAATATTTCCGCATCCGGAATGTTATGCATAGTCACCGGTATATGCAGCATCGATGCCAATGTGATCAAGTTTGCGGCGATATGACCAAAACTGATCGCGCCATGATTCGCGCCCCAGGTTGCCATGACGGAATAGACATCTTGGAATGGACCACTGCCCGTGAGCCGGGGCGCAAACCAGTGTGTTGGCCAGGTGGGATTGGTGCGCTCGTTGATATGTTGGCTTACTTTCTCAGGTAGGTCGACAGTCCAGCCTTCGACGACCTGTAGAACAGGGCCAAGACCTTTCACCAGATTGATCCGATACATCGTGACGGGCATACCGCCGCGGGTGAGAAAGGTCGAAGAGAATCCTCCTCCGCGAAAATATTCCGTCATGGCTGGGTACCATGTGGTCGATTTCAAACACTTCTCCACTTCGTCCTGGGTGATCTCCCAAAAAGGTTTCATTACAGGCTGACCATCACGTTCCTGTTGCCCAGTGCCATCCAGCGGGGCCGCGCCGGAATTAATTAAATGGATAATGCCATTTTCCGCCCGGTTGGTGAGTTTGATACCGGTCACCCTTTCCACAGCTTCGGGACTCCAGTATGTGCGCACATCAGCAAAAATCTGCGGAGTACCTGTGAGCACGTGTCCGAACAGCATGGAAATACCGTTTAGGCTGTCATTTTCAGTTGCAAAAACAAAGGCTTCGCGAAGGCCATTCCAATCGAAGGATGAATTAAGGATCGCTTCCATAAAATCGCCATTGGGGAAATGATCGGTCCACTGACGCTGGCCTTGAAAACCACCCACAATGGCGTTGTGTCCAAGTGCTTCCTCCGCAAAACCCAGGTCACCCAAGCGAGGGTTTCCTATCATCAGGTCCCGGGTAATGATGGCCATCTTGACCACCGTCTCCCAATCCATATTTTTTTGCGTCCGGCTGCGCTGTTTATCCGGAGGGTTAAATTCCCTGCCTTCCTTGCAGTTGGCTTTGGTCCAGACTAATGCTTTCGTAAATTCATCAGGGTCGTAAATTCCTTCCTCGATCCGGCGGGTAATTTCACTCATGTCGATGGCTTCAACCCGCATGCCCAGGTAGCTTTCAAAAAAAGACTGGTCAACAATCGAACCTGCGATCCCCATGGAAGTGCCGCCGATCGACAAATAAGACTGGCCGCGCATCCTGGCTACTGTCAAACCGCTCCGAGCAAAGCGCAGCAGTTTTTCCTGCACGTCCTCTGGAATATTTTGATCGCCCGCATCCTTTACATCATGTCCATAAATGCCGAATGCGGGTAATCCCTTTTGATTGTGGGCCGCCAATACCGCTGCAAGATAGACTGCCCCGGGACGTTCCGTGCCATTAAATCCCCATATAGCTTTGGGAATAAAAGGATCCATATCCATTGTTTCTGAACCGTAGCACCAGCAGGGTGTTACGGTTAGGGATACCCCCACCCCGGCACGACTGAATTTTTGAGCTGTCTGTGCCGCCTCGGCCACGCCGCCTATGCACGTATCGGCCACCACACACTCGACGGCATTTCCATTTGGATGGCGTAGATTGGCGCTCAAAAACCCGGCCGCTAATTTTGCCAACCCCATGGTTGTATCTTCAAGGGATTCGCGGATCCCATTACGCCGGCCATCGATCGCCGGTCGTATTCCTATTTTAGGTAGATAAGTATTTTCATGGAGTCGAATAGTAGTCATGGGATTTCCCTTCAATCGATCTCACGCCGCGCCAGCACACGGACAGCGCTACGAATCGGTTTATCGGATACCAGGATCAGATATCCACCACCCCCTGCACCGGAAAGCTTCCAGCCCAGGGCGCACTCGCGGTATTCATTGATCAAAGCCGCCACGCGTTCGTTCATGATGTTGGGGAAAATAGCAACCTGTGCCTCGAAACATTCCCGCATGCTTCGGCCAAGAGAGACAATATCCTGGTCGAGGATCGCCTGCCAGTGAGCCTCGGTGGCATCCGCCAGGGCTTTTGAGCGGTCGCGATCAAAGACGGCATTCTCTAAAACATCGTAATTCTCAAAGCGCGGTCCGAGGGAAACGAGGTAGAGAGAGCTTTCCACAAAACGCAAAAGCGGTTCATCGACGCGATGTTCGATGCGCGAAGGCCAATAGGCGCCTTCGTAATATGCATAGGCCAGGCCTGGGAACACCAGACCAATTGAATCCTGGGAACCTGAAATAAGCTCAGTACCGGGAGGGTT
>CAZPCR010000172.1:0-6383 GCA_964585035.1 uncultured Anaerolineaceae bacterium | reverse complement strand
CCTCGAAGCGCATCGGCGATCTGGTCCAGCTTTTCCATCGCCCCGGGCTTGGTTAACGCGCCGCTCGATGCAAGCGTCAGCAGTTCCTCGTCGGGCCCTGTGTTCCAGAGGAAGAAAGAAAGACGCGAAGCCAATTCCAGATCGGTGAGAGCGCGGCTGCGGAGGCTGAGTTCAAGCACCTGGCCCTGCGTGAGGGCGACAAACTCTCGCTGGGAAATTTGTCCATTGGCGTGTTGGCCACGCCTGGACACACCCCCGAGCATGTCAGTTTCGGAATTTTTGATGAAAAGGATGAAACGCCGCAAACATTATTCACCGGCGGCTCGCTTATCGTCGGAGGAACCGGGCGTCCCGACCTGCTCGGTCATGAACATGCCCTGCCGCTGGCCCATGAGTTATACAACACAATCCACAATAAATTTGCGCCCTTACCTGACGATGTGGTCGTATATCCCACGCATGGAGCCGGTTCGTTTTGCAACACAACTGCCAGCGGAGCGCGATTTACAACTATAGGGCAGGAGCGATTGAGCAATCCATTTCTTCAGATATCGGAGGAAGACGAGTTTGTCAACAGGGCTTTGACAGGTCTCTCCACTTATCCTACATATTATCGCCATATGCGGGCGGTGAATAAAAAAGGCGGACGCATCCTTGGTGGTGTTCCAGTGCTTGAGCCCCTTTCTCCCAAAGACGTTCAAGATCAAATTAAAACAGGCGCGGTCGTGCTGGATATTCGCGAAACACACCGCTTCCTTGATGGTCATATTGAAGATTCGTACGGAATTCCATTGGTCACTCCGCTTATCACATGGGCAGGATGGGTTATCCCGTTTGGGACACCGGTCATTCTAATTGCCGAAACATCCGCCGAACGCCAGGAAGCGACACGGCAGCTCATCCGAATTGGCTATGATGACCTGCGCGGCTTTCTTGAAGGCGGTGTCAAGGCCTGGCGGGAAAGCGGCTTGCCATTAGTTTCAACGAAAAGTGTTAATGCAGAACAACTTAAGGAGTGGATGACTCAAAAGGATGCACCCATCATCCTGGATGTTCGTTTTAATAAAGAATGGCATTCAGGGCATATTCGCGGTGCCAGGCATGTGGAGGCGGGGGCTTTGGGCGAGGTTGCGCATAGTTTTCTTCAAGAAGATCGACCGGTGGTCGTGCATTGTCAACGCGGGAACCGCTCCACAGTTGCCATTTCCATTCTAGAGCAAAAGAAATTCAAGAATTTGTACGCCTTGGAATCCGGTGTTCAATCCTGGATCCAGGCCGGATATGAAGTTGTGCCAAATGGGAATCAATAGATATCATTATGCGTAACAATTTCGATTCTGGTACTCCTTTTCATGTTGTGGTGGTCGGCGCGGGAGCGAGCGGTACGTTGGTTGCTGCGCAGTTCAAAAGACTTGCCCCGCATGGACGGCTGGCCTTGATAGGAAATGCAGACCGCCCAGCGCGCGGTGTGGCGTATGAAACGCTTTACCAATCCAATTTGTTGAACGTTGCCGCTGGCAAAATGAGCGCATTTCCACATGACATGGACCATTTCGTGAGTTGGTTAAAAAGTCGCCTGCCAAAAGCGGATGTCGGTACTTTTGCGCCCAGACTCCTCTATGGAGAATACCTTGCCCAGATTTTTGATGAAACCGTGGACGGATCAAAAAATGTTGAATACATCCCCGGCTTAGCGATCAGCGTGTCGCGCAAACATGATCTTTGGACGATCCGGCTGGATAATGGCGTATCCCTGGAGGCGCGCACCGTGGTCCTTGCTCTCGGAAATCTTTTGCCTCCTAGCGATCCGGTTGATTTTAGCGCAGTGGCTTCCAACTATTGGCGCAACCCCTGGGCCCAGGATGCGGCGCGGGGGATAGCCACGGATGGATCTGTGCTCCTGGTTGGCACAGGCCTGACGATGGTGGATATGGCCCTCTCTCTACGTGAAGTTGGTCACCGGGGAACCATCCATGCGATTTCGCGGCACGGACGGTTATATCAACCTCATAAAGCATATAAGGCAACGCCGCTGTTAACCGTGAACGTGCCGGAAGATTTCAAATCGCCTGTTGGAGCTTTACGATGGATCAGAGCGGAGATCAAAGCCGCAGGAAAATCCGGGTCCGATTGGAGCGCCGTCATCGATAGCCTGCGGCCTTATACCGCGGCGATCTGGCAGGGCTGGAATCCCGCCCAACGCGCTTCTTTTTTGCGGCATGCTCGAAATCTCTGGGATATTCACCGTCACCGAATGGCACCTGAGATTGCAAACCAGTTGAGCATTCTATTGGAGGATCGGACTCTCATAATCCATCATGGACGGCTCGTTTCTGCCAATCCACTTGGACAGGAGGCAGTGGTCACATGGCGCGAGACAGGGAGCAACGAAATTCATACTCTTAACGTTGCGCGTGTGGTCAATTGCACCGGGCCTTCCCGCGACTATTCCCAAATTGAATCGCCGCTTATTGCCGGATTATGCGCCGCAGGCCTGATCGTTGTGGATGCGTTAAGGCTTGGTTTTGAAACTGATACAGATGGACGTTTCATAGCGGCTAAAGGCGAGGCAGTCCAAGGTCTGTTCACCCTCGGCCCTATCCGAATTTCAGGTTTATGGGAGTCCATCGCCATCCCCGAAATTCGCAACCAGGCTTTGGCACTTGCCGAACTACTGGTTTCTGAAACCATTGAGTCCAGCATTCTCACCTAGTAAACTCTTGGCGCCGTCGCCAAGCGGAAAGGCAAGGATCTGCAAAATCCTTATGCGCGGGTCCGATTCCCGCCGGCGCCTCTGAAATACAAAATACATAAAAAGGAAGTTAAAATGACAACACAAACCCAACATCTTCAAAAAGTGGATCACAACGCTCTCAAAGCGAACCAGCTCACCATCATTACGCTTAATCTCCTTGCGTTCATTTTTAACCTTCCCATTCTGGCTGCCATCGTTGCAGTTGTGATGGGGCTTGGATCGTTACTGAAAGTGCCCGGTTTTCTCCCGCTCTACCGTTACTTTTACAAACCGGCAGGTTTGCTCAAGCCTGATGTGCTGGAAGACAATCCCGAGCCGCATCGCTTTGCGCAGTTCCTCGGTTTCATATTCATGACGGGCGGGTCGGTTTCGCTCTTTCTTGGCGCATCAGCTCTTGGCTGGGGATTGGTGTGGCTTGTGATCGTACTTGCAGCACTAAATGCCTTTGGTGGTTTTTGCGTTGGCTGTGCAGTCTATTACTGGCTGGCCCGCATTAAAGTCCCTGGCTTCGCCAAGACGCCACCGATCGGTTTCTTCCCGGGCATGAAGCCGAAAACGAGGGTATAAATATGTTTAATGTGGATGTCTTGATCCGGGCTGCGATCGCCCTTGCGATTATTCTTTGCAGTATCGGTGTTTACCTGCTCTATAACTGGACCCTGAAGTTCCGCACCGGCAGCTTGCTCACTGATCTGGGTCCGAAACACCCCGGTGCATTCACCCTTGTTTATTTCACGACACCAACCTGCGTTCCATGTAAAACGGTGCAGCGCCCGGCGATACAAAGCCTGCGTCAAATGCTCGGAAATGCCCTGCATGTGGTTGAAATTGATGCCGCGGAGCGCCCCGAACTTGCAGACCGTTGGGGAGTTATGAGTGTGCCAACAACATTTTTAATTGACCCGCGCGGTAAACTTCGCCATGTTAATCATGGGGTCGCCCGCGCAGAAAAATTACTGATGCAGATCCACGGCGGAAGGTAACAATGATTTGATGGCAGTCACTTTGGAAGTGACTGCCATCTATCTTTATAGGTATAAACTTCATTTTCAATTTATAAGTGTGGGGACACCGAGAGAGGCAGTGGTTATTACCAGGTGATCGTAAACTACTTAATTACAAAAAACCTGGGAAATGGATGACGGCTGGCTTTCTACCAATTTAAATCCTTTTCGTATCCCCATTTTATCAAAAGGTCCCCGGCAATATCTTTGAAAATTTCGCGATCGCGGTGGGTGAAAAAAATGCGCCAATTGCCAGGTTGGCCTTTGGGAAGCAATGGTGCAATGAACTGGTTCCGTTCAGCCTGCCAACTTTTATCGTGGTTGTCAGCAATTTCGTCATGGATGGTCTTCTCGAGGGCTGGATCTACATTTTTTACACCAAGAAACAGCCAAACCTTTTTCATTTCACCGAAAGGATTTGCTAGAATATCCTCATAGCGTATCGGGAGATAACGATCTCCGTAAAGACGTTTACCCTCGGCATCTGATTCTTTAAGGTTGGCAACCCAACTTGGAATACCCTGATTTTTGTCGCGCAACCAGCTGTCGGTGAAGATCGAAAGTCCGCCGCCTGTGAACCAACCCGGGTTTGCTTGAAAACTGGCAATGATCTTCTCGTCACCACGGCGCAGAAATTTCTCTTCTACAAAATTTCGGAAACGGTCAGAAACCATCACATCGCGTCCATCTCTCACAATGTAGATTATGCGCGCATCAGGATAGAACCGAAACATATCACGGACTGCTTGACCGTGAGTCACGGTTGTCGGGCTTTTATCACCGACGATATGTTTGGTTGAGCCCACATGGCGCGCATCGTTCTCCATAATGAAATCTGCTGCGGCTCTCAAAACAACAGGTGACAGGTCATGTCCGCGGTTCCAATGGTTTGTTCCACGGGTCAACCATTCTTCAATTTCAAGGCTGTCTACCAGCGAAGTCAATCTTGGTGGACGTGAAAAAAATGTAGCCTGGTAATTTGCATGGACTTCCGGATGGAGGCGCACCAGCCTCATCAGCAGGGTGTTGCCCGAACGGGAATGGCCAAGGATAAAAAATTTATCCGATGGGAAAAAGTGTTTGATATCCGATATTTCTTCGTTTGAAATGGATGGGATTTGAGCGCGCTTGTATGTAATCTTTGCACCATGCCAGAATACATTCCATGCATCTTTGGCTCGGCGGCTTATTTGTGAAATGATTTGGTTCATGACCTCAACTTGGTTTTACGGGCTGTTGGGATGCATGATATCGTTTCCTCGAGGCGCGATTGCCATTGATCGCAAAAATGCGGGCGCGGTCATGCACAAACCAGGTGCCGGTTTTTCTTTTCAATGCGTTGCCAATATTTTCAGGATTGGTGATCACGGCTTCTTTTCCACCGTTTTCCAAATACCAGACAATCGCATGGACCTTGGGCGCCATGGAACCTCGCGCAAAATGAACTCCCTCCGCCAGATATTTTTTGGCTTCTGAAAGCGTCATTATGTCAAACCATGTCTGATTATGGCGGCCAAAATTAATGGCAACTTTTTCCACGGATGTGGAAACAACGAACAAATCAGCCCCCAGTTCCTGTGCAAGCAGGCTCGCCGCGTAATCTTTGTCCACTGCGCCGATAACACCAGCATGTTGTCCATTTCCCTGGTCAATGACCGGAATTCCACCACCTCCTGCAGTAATGGTCACTACGCCGGCGTTGACGAGGGTTCGGATGGTCTCGATCTCAAGAATTTTCTTCGGAAATGGGGAAGGAACGACCCGCCTCCAGCCTCGACCTGCATCCTCCATTACATCCCAATCTAATTGTCTGGCGAGATGTTTCGCTTCGTCTTCTTTCATGAAGCTGCCAATCGGCTTGGTTGGTGGAAGCCTGTATGCCGGATCATCCTTTTCAACCAGGGTTTGTGCAAGAATGGTAACGACCTGTTTTTGGATTCCACGTTTCTGAAACTCATTCTGCAAATTTTGCTGCAGGGCATAACCAACCTCTGCTTGAGTCTGAGCAAGACAGATGTCCATTGGAAATGCGGGAACACCCTCGGCATGGTAAGCCACCTCCGAACGGCGAAGAGTAAATCCCAGTTGCGGACCGTTTCCATGCCCAATAGCCATATCCCAACCGGCTTCGATCATATCAGCGATATGATGGGAGGTCTCTTTTACGACCATATATTGATGCTGCAAGGATTTGCGGTATTCATCCTTGACCAGCGAGTTTCCTCCAACGGCAACGATGGCAAGTTTACGTTTTATCATATTTTTTTTAGTGATCACTACATAACTGCATAATCATCCAAACCCAATGTATTGTTTTTACCCTATAAATGATGGAAACAAGTTTTGAGATTAAAACAAGAAGCAGTAAATAGCGAATCTTCTTTCTACCTTATGGGCGATAAATTAATCGTTCCGATCTTATCTGACATGGGATGGATAGGCTCTTTGATTACTTTTAATTTGAAAGGATTAATATACAACCCGTTAATTTTTTTGCTCCAACGATTAACGTCCCGATTGCCGTTGGACAGCGGCGTAAGCACCCACCAGCAACGGGACAAGGATCGCCGCGAATATCAGGTTCGGTCCGGCAGCCGGCAGGAACTCGCCAACCACAGCTGCGG
>CAZPCR010000171.1:0-6433 GCA_964585035.1 uncultured Anaerolineaceae bacterium | reverse complement strand
GTCCATTTCCCAAACCCGCTTGTAATCGCTGAGGAAGGGGTACACCGGGACAGCGCGCTTGATGCGCGGTTCCAGGGCGGCGCAAGCGATGGACAAGGCGCCTCCTTGACTGCCGCCCATCGCGCCAATGCGGTTCACGTCCACATCGGGCATTTCCATGACGATCCTGGCGAGCTGAGCAGTATCAAGGAATACCTGCCGGAAGAGCATCTTTTCCGGCGAACCCTTTAAGGCATCCTCCAGCCCGCGAATTATATGCCCGTGCAGCGTGTTGCCGGTTACATCGCTGTTGTCATTGGATAGACCTGCCTGCCCGCGGCAGTCTAAAGCCGCAACGATAAATCCCTCCGAAACATAACCGAGCTTGTCATACCAATCACCGGAGTCGCCCGTATACCCGTGGAATAGCAGTATGGCGGGATGTGGGCCGGGAAATCCTATTGGGCGCAACAGCTTGGCATGTACTCGCGCCTCCCCCACACCGGTGAAATAAAGGTTAAAGCACTCCGCATTGGACGCCTGGAACTCGGCTGGAATCAGTTCAGCGCGCCCATCGAGCGCCCGCATTTCGTCCAGGCTTTTCTCCCAAAATGCGTCAAAGTTCTGCGGGCGCGGATTTTTGCCTTGATAGGCTTTCAGCTCCTCCATTGATAGATCAAAAGTTAATGGCATTTTCTATCTCCAGCAATTTTCCTGAAAAGACTTTCATCGCAATCTATAAATGTTAATTTTGACGCTCTTTTGCACGATCGGCATGTTAGACAGTTCCCCTGACGTATACGCCATGGTTAAGGTCGCAGTAGTTCCCAGCGTTGTTGGCTATAAATTCGCCATCATCGCTCCCACGCAAATACTTTGCAATCTCATAGGTGATGCGGCATTCATAGGCCGTGTTCCAGTCTGCGCCCCCGGCATAATTTGCCATTGGATCCTATCGACGCAAAAGACTCTCCCTGGCAAATTTCAGATAGGTCCCATGGAAAAATGGACTGATCGTCACACATACAAAGATAATGACCTTCGCCAGACCCCTGCTCCGGAGCCCGTTGGTCATCCCTTGACCGCGCCTTGGAGCAGCGCCGTGATGATCTGGCGCTGGAATAATACGAAAATGACAAGGGTGGGTACCAGGATCAATATCGTGCCTGCACACAAAAGGGGGATATCGGTCGCGTAGTGACCCTGGAAGGCTCCCAGCGCACCGGCCATCGTTCGCTGGGTCGGGTCCTCAACCAGCACCAGTGCAAGCAGAAACTGGTTCCACGTCCAGACGGACATGAGGATCCCGAGCGACGCAATCGGCGCCCGCGCAAGCGGGACGTGGATGTTCCAGAACAGGTCCCAGGTGGTAGCGCCATCGACGCGGGCCGCGTCCGAGATTTCTGTCGGCAAGTTGACGAAGTGGGCACGCATCCAGAAGACGGCAAAGGGCATATACAACGCGATCAGCGGCAGCACGATCGCGAGCCGGGTGTTGTAGATATGCACCGCCCGCTCCAGGATGTAGATTGGGATGATGATTCCAGGGAACGGGAGGGTAAGCCCGAACACGAACAGGAACAGCAGCACCCGCGCGCCAGGGATGCGCAGCAGGCCAATAGCAAACCCGGCCATCGTCGAGATGACAAGGGACACGGGCACAACGGCGAGCACAATGAATGTGCTCGATAGCAGCAGCGCGGGCATTTGCGCGACGTTGAACGCCTCCACAAAGTTGCCCCACTGCGGGTTCGAGGGCCAGTCGAGCCCGCTGGGCACAGTTCCCGAAGGATGCAGCGCGGTCGTGAAGATGCTGATGAAGGGCAGGATCGTCACTGCCATCAGTGCCAGGAGCAGCGCCCGGCCGGCCCATAGTTCGCTGCGAGCAACTCTCATAGCGTGTTCTCCCGGCTCAGCCGCTGGATGGGTAGGATGACCACAACGACGAGCACCATGAGCATGACGGCCAGGGCAGACGCCAGGCCAATGTCTCGCTCGGTGAACGCAAGGATGTAGATTTGGATCCCGGGCACTGCTGTCGAGTTGCCGGGTCCGCCGGCCGTCGAGACGTAGACGATGTCAAACGCCGCCAGCGCGGCGATCACTGTGACGGTCAGGCACACACCGATCTCGTATCTGAGAAGCGGGACGGTGATCGCGAGGAACTCGTCGAGCCATCCCGCGCCGTCAATCCTTGCGGACTCATAAAGGGACGGGTCGACCTTCGCCATGCCGGTCAACAGTAGGACAATGCAGAATCCCAGCAGCACCCAGATTCCGACAAGACCAACCGCCGGGAGCGCAAAGTCGAAGTCGCCGAGCCAGGCACGGGTGATCGCGCCGAGCCCGATGGCAGTGAGGATCTGGTTTATCAATCCCGGCAGCGACAGCAGCCAGCCCCAGATGATGCCGGCGCCAACGAGCGGTATAACCTGTGGCAGGAATAGAACGGTTCGGGCTATCGCTCCAAGACGCCCGGTCGCTACGCGGTGGATCACACTTGCGACGATGAGACCGAGACCCACTGGAATGAAGCTGAACCATATCACCAGCCAGAACGCGTTGAAGATCGTCCCGATCAGGTCGGGAACCTGGAAGACCGTTACATAGTTCGTCAATCCTACCCAGGTCATTGGGCCTACACCGTCCCAGTGATAGAGCGAATACATTATGGTCAAAATGAGGGGAAGCAGCACGAACACCGCGTACATTGACAAGGCGGGTAGCACAAACACCCAGCCAATGATGGTCTCCCGGCGGACCTTCCTGTGTGGGACGGTCCGCCGGGAAAGAGCGGGTGTTACGGAGCGGTTTTCTGATGTCACTTTAAATGTCACCGTTAATTTGAAAGGCGCAAGCCGATGCCTGCGCCTCATCACTATTTTACTGAGAGAGTTCCCTCTTGTATTCTGCTTGAACGGCCTTGAGCAGACCGGCAGCGTCCTCTTTGCCACCGACCATCTTCTGGAGCTCTGGCGTCCAACCCTGGGCGAAGATCGAGCTCGTTGAATTGGCGATGAAGTCCATCGCGCCGTTGTCCTTGGCGACTACCGACCCTGCCGCAAGTGTCTCGTTCGTGACCGAGCCGGCAGCAACGGAAGGCATAGTGGCATCCGCTGCCCCACCGGGGTTCGAGCCACCGACGGTGACATCGATCTGGCGTGCGGTTGGGTTGGTTGCCACCCAGTTGAGGAAGAAAGCCGCACAGTCAGCATGCTTGGCGTTTGCAGCGATACCATACGTAAGCGGCGCGGACATCGCACCGTGCGTTCCGCCCGCGGTCGCGGGTGGCATCAGGAAGAAGCCGACGTTGCCAGACATATTCTTGTCATAGTCGGCGTTTTCCCAGTCGCCATTGAAGGTGAAAACACCCTCACCCTTTACGAACCGTGCGTTCGAGTCGGTATATTCGATGGCATTGATATCGGTGGGAAAGTAGCCGTTTTTGATCCACGTCTCGAGGTGCTGCGCAGCGATCAGGTTTGAGGGTGTGTCGATGGTCGCGTCTGGTTTATCGAAGATCCAGTCATTGATCGGACCGGTCGGTCCAACCGAAGCCATCAGGTTCTGCAGCGGGAACGCAAGCCCCATGCCGCTCTTCGCGCTGCCCCATTGCATGATCGGCTGGAGTCCGGCCGCTTTGGCCTTGGCGAGCAGGGCCTCAAACTCGTCGAGCGTCTGGGGCGGCTGGGTCATACCAATCTGTGTGGCGAGCTTCTTGTTATAGAAGACACCGGTCATGCTGTAGTTGAGGCCCGCCGCGTAGAGTGAGCCGTCGCCGCGCTGACCGGTTGTTGTATTTACACGGTTCTGCAGGAGCTCAGACGCCGGCCACTTGTCCCAGCCGAACGCTGTCGCGTAGCTGTCCAGGTTCTTCAGGAGGCCATCCTTCGCGAACGTGACCATCGTCGGCAGCCGGAGCAGGTCGGGCGGATTGTCACCCGCGAGCAGGCGAGGCGCCGCGTTGATGAGATTCGCGAATTGGTCCTGGCTGATGTTCCAGGTCACATTCGGGTACTCCTTTGTAAACTCTTCAGAGAGCTTGAATGGAATGTCGAACCCTGTTTCGAAGTAGGCGTTGAGCACCACCGGATCAGTACCGCAGCTCGGCCCTGTGGCTACCGGAGCCACCGTCGGAGTCGTGTTTGCCGATGCTGCTGTAGCGGCCTCTGTGGCAGCGGGAGCCTGAGTGGCAGCGGGAGCTTGGGTTGCAACAGAGGCAGTTGCTGTTGCTGGCGTCCCACAGGCAGAGAGCAGCATGGAAGCCAATACCAATAGGCTTGCTAATGAATGTATCGCAAATTTCTTGCTCATTTTCTCAATCTCCTTCTGATTTTATATCAAGGGTTTGCTATAAGGGGGATTAGGGTTTTGAATTTGTAAAAAACACACCTCCTGACTTTGTGAAAGGAACGAGGGGTGCAAGTGATATCATGAAAGCACTTTCAAATATACAACTTTTCCAATCGAAAGTAAATACCCAATTTTTATGCGGTTTTTCGCTCTATGATGGTGAGAGGGATTTTGGCGTGTCTTGGCAGCAGGGAGGACGATTCAATTTGTGCATTTAATATTTCGACCGCTAGCCTGCCCGACTCATCCAGATGCTGGCAAATGGTTGTTAGGTCCGCATATTCGGCCATATCGAGATCGTCGAAACCAATGACGGCCAGTTTTTTCGGCACATCTACATTCAACTGGCGGGCAGCTTTGAGCACTCCTAGCGCCTGGAAATCGGTTGCCGCGAAAATGGCAGTCGGTGGTTCGGAAAGGCTTAGCAAATCCCTGGCGACATGACGGGTTTGTTCCTGGGAGTAAGGAGCAAGACGCACAAACGAATCAGGCAGATCGATCCCGGATTCCTTTAGCGCCTGTCGAAACCCGCTCAAACGTAAACTTACCGGGTGGATAGAATATTCCGGTAAATCGGTATCACCCAAAAAGGCGATCCTGCGGTGGCCCTTCTTGAGCAAATAAGTGGCTGCCATGTACCCACCCTGCACATCGTCGATCTCTACACAGTTAAGTTTGGGATGCGGATACTCGATCAGCACGGTGGGTAATTCATGGTCTATCAGGCGCTCGGCATCCGCATCGCCTAACGGCAGAGATAAAATGATGAGCCCATCCAGGTTGCCGGTCAAAGGCAGCGTGGAAAGATATCTCTGCAGATGATTGGTCGAATCGACCGTATATATGATCAGCTCAGAATTCTTGGGGGATAAGGCGCCCGCAATTCCGCGCAATCGTTGTACGAACGATGGAGCCGTGAAAAAGGGCGTGATCACACCGATGCGGCCGTTCTTTTGCATTGCTCGGGCTCGAGCATCTGCTTTCGGTACAAATCCTAATGTATCGATGGATGCAATTACCCTTTCCCGTGTCTCTGAATTAACCTTATTTGGGGCATTCAGCATTCGCGAGACCGTGGTAATGCTTACCCCGGCGTGTTTGGCCACATCGTAGATGGTTGGACTTTTTTTCTTCTTAACCATGATTTTTATTAAAAATGGAAATGAAAGCACTTTCAGTTTAGCATATCAAGCGGAAGTGCGTCAATAGTGATCAGACGTTACCAGTAAAAAGACCCATCTCACCCCCACTTCCCCATCGCTATATAGCCATTCGCTTCATATATATATTAGTCTAGAGGATGTATTTGATTTCTTGAAGATAGATTCAATTCTATTTATTACTTTATCCTCCCCTGAGTGACAGGCTTACCGGTCCCTGTGCCACAATTGTTCAGATTGGTCCCAGCTCCAGGCCGTATCATCAAGGTGGAGCGGCAGACGCCCCCAATCGGTGTGGATACGGTTCAGGGTCGCGTCCCATGTACGAAGTCCGGTCAATGCATCGGCAGCTTCCACATTGCAAGCGCCAACCGCTACTGCCGCGGTCACAGCTTGTTCAGGGCTCAGGCCTCGCAACATGGCAGATAGAAATCCTGCTATGGTTGCATCCCCCGCCCCTGTGGTACCCACCACCCGAACGCGGAAACACGGAGCCCAGAGCTCTTTGCCTGCCCATGCTGCCGGATCACTCGGCGCGGCACGTCCGATCTTCTCGATCGCTTTACGGTCGGCTGTACGCAGGTACAAGCCGCGCTCACCAAGCTTAATGACCACCACAGGAACCCCCATATCGAGCAGCTCGTCGCTCAAACTATGGAGAAGGGCGGGAGTCACCTGGTCGATCAGGCTGCCACGGGCGGATAGTTTCTCGAATTCATCGCGATGCAGCATCAGCAGCAGTTCTTCGATGCTTGGCAAGAAAATATCCACCCAGGGCAGGGTTGCTTTCAGAATGGTTACCCAGTCTGCCCGGCCTCCCTCACTCGTCGGATCGGGATAACACATATCGAGCGAGGCGGTTGCCCCCGTCTGTTTGACCCGTTTGAATAGATCCACAAGTCCCTGGCCTTTATGGATGTACATCTTATGCATGAGCGGCG
>CAZPCR010000170.1:0-6435 GCA_964585035.1 uncultured Anaerolineaceae bacterium | reverse complement strand
CTACTGAAAGTATCATTGCCCACGAAAGATGGAAGTATTGATCTGCTAAAAATAATACAGCAACTAGAATCGCTGTGGTGGAAATTATTTCCACAGAAGATGCATTTTCGTCGCTTATATCGTATTTTTGCATTCCCATTTGCAACAACATCAGTACACTCGTTAGGATGTTCCATGTAACTAAAATCATCATGAACGACGACCTAGAATTCAGCGTTTCCGCCCCCACAAAAAAACTCGTCACTCCACTTACGCCAAACACGAACCATCCCATAAGCCCTTTTTCTATTACCGACTTTTCGCGATTTATAAAAACATGGGCTATGCATAATGCCAGGCCTCCGGTTTCAATGAGCCCTAGGGCCACGAAAAACGGGGACATCGATCCAAAGCCGCTAAAGAACATAAAAAATCCTTCGCGGAATTCTGGATGAAAAAGAATTAACCAACAAAAGGAGAGCCCAATTAAATACATTGATATTTCCTGAAATCGTGGCTTCATTTCTTGAGAAAGAGCTTTCCAATATTCGTCCATACTCATCCTTGGGTTACGCCTTCCGATTTGTAGTCGCGAAGAATGGCGGGTGATCAGGCGTAGATTCTGCTAAAGACCAGTATAAATTCGAAGTTAGAGGAATACTTGAAAATGGTCGCAAAAATCCCGATTTTCTAAGCATACAGTATCTTTGTGAATGTTAGCAAGGTACAAACTTCCCTTCCGTAGAGAGAAGAGGAGTTTGAAATAGCATTCATATGAAAACGCACGGCGCCTGGAATCTCTTTTCACCTACATAATTCCGAAAAATTTCCATAAATACGCAACACCCTGATACGCAATAAACTCCTCCTTACTTGACTTCTGAACATTCGTTCTGTATAATGAAATTGCATTACGAAGGCATCCTCTAATGTCTGCCAACCTAATAACCAATTCATATACGGCATCACAGAATTACTACATCCAATTCCAGGCACGGTCATCTTGCAACTCAAGTCAGCGTTCGAGCGTCGCTCTGGGACTGGATGGAGCGTCGAAACGTAGACGATGCTCATCGTATTATATCGAGACTATTCGTTCCTCTTCGTTCCTCGGGACGAATAATGGCAAAAACAAGCGTTATCGCCAGGAACCTGCACATAAAGCATTGAAGTCGAACTCAGAAAACAAGCACTTTAATTTACATATCAAAAAGCAAATTCGATCCTCTAAAACATTACCCATTTTCTACTCAAAATTAATTGTAAAAAAATGGATTTCTTCGATCACACCTCCGGGAGGTTTTGAACCGGATTTGAATTATTTTTTCCTGGAGGAGTTGAAGATCACCTTATCGACTGCGTCGGTAGGGGTCGAGTTTGAGTCGAATTGCTCGAAAACTCCCCTAAATCGCCCATTTTCAGGAGATTCCCAAGCATACGACCCTTTTGGCTGGTTTCTGGTAAACATGCCCAAAAAGCTTCGTTTCGCGTCCTTTCGATCACGTTATGGAAATTTGTACCTTAATAATTGAATAAAAGCACTTTGATCATTGAACCAGAATTAAACGAAAACCTCCTCTTTTGAGGGAGTAGGCTGGGGGCTGGAGATTTGAACTCCAATTAGCTGATCCAAAGCTAGAAAGCAAAATCCTCACCTAAAGATAGTTCGGAACTTGCTGATTCGGGAGTCGGATCTTCTGACTTGGTCGGTCACTGAAATATAGTTTGCAGCTAAACCAGCCCCGTTCCTTGGCGGTTTTCCTCCGGTGACATTTAACTCAACGCACAATTACCTATAAGGAATAATAGGCATGATTTTTAAATCGAAAAAGCTCAGAATTATTTTCTGAGCTTTCCGTTTAGCTGGGGCGTAGGGTTTCGAACCCCAAACTTCACATCCAGAGTGTGACGTGATACCATTTCACCACGCCCCAATTTGTCCTATATGCTGATCCAGATTCAGCCGTCCTGCCGTTAGACGAGCCCCCACTGAACAACAGCTCATAATTCTAACATGCCATCCAATCGGTAGCAAGGGATATTATTAGATGAGGCGGCTTCAAGCCGCTATCACCTATCTCGACGACATGAGTCGTCGAGGCACGAGCGAGTCACAAGTGAGAATCACCGTCTTCATCTCGAACAACAATCGCACTTCGGCCCATTCGAAAAAGAAAGATAATAAATCTCTGTTTATCTCCGGTTATTTCCGGTGAATTTCTATTTATCATCCCTGTTTGTTATAATAACCAGATGATCATCACTCAAGCAAAGGCACTTTTTCATGATTCCTGAAGATACCAAACCCACCGACTTCATCCGCGAAGCCGTAATCGAAGATTTAAAAACCGGCCGTTTCAACTACATTCGCACCCGTCTGCCCCCCGAGCCAAATGGTTACTTGCATATCGGGCACGCCAAGGCCTTCATGATCGACTATTTGATCGCCAAGGAAAATGGTGGCGAGTTGATTCTGCGCTTCGACGACACCAACCCGATCAAGGAAGACACGGAATTTGTAGACGCCATCCAGGAGGATGCTCGCTGGCTGGGCATTGAGTGGATCAAAGTCACGTATGCCTCTGATTACTTCGACCTGCTTTATGAGTGGGCCGGCAAACTGGTGAGGCTGGGCAAGGCCTATGTAGACGATCAAAGCCCGGAACAGGTCAGCGCCAACCGCGGCACACTCACCGAACCCGGAAAGGAATCCCCATTTCGAAGCCGCTCCGTCGAAGAGAATCTTGATTTGCTCGAACGCATGAAGAACGGCGAATTCCCAGACGGCTCACGCGTTCTGCGCGCCAAGATAGACATGGCTCATCCGAACATCAACATGCGTGACCCGGTGATGTATCGCATTATCCACGAGCCCCCACATCACCGAACGGGTTCGAAATGGAAGATCTATCCTATGTACGACTGGTCGCACGGTCAGAACGACGCCATGGAAGGTATCACTCACTCCCTGTGCTCGCTTGAATACGAAAACCACCGTCCGCTCTATGAGTGGTTTCTTGACCAGCTGGGTGGCCTCAAGCCTCGCCAGATCGAGTTTGCCCGCCTGAACTTGTCTTATACGGTCGTGAGTAAGCGCAAGCTTCTGCGCCTAGTCAAAGAAGGCCGCGTCAGCGGCTGGGACGATCCGCGTATGCCTACCCTGCGTGGTATGCGTCGCCGTGGTTACCCACCAGAAGCTATTCTCGATTTTGTAAAACGCGTTGGCGTTGCTAAGAACTACAGTACCATCGATGTTTCCTTGCTCGAATCCTGCGTTCGGGAGGATCTCAATAAAAGATCCCTTCGCCGTATGGCTGTCCTGAAGCCGCTTAAGGTGGTCATCGATAACTATCCCGATGACCTTATCGAGGAGATGGAGGTTGTGAACAACCCCGAGGACCCGGGCTTGGGCACTCGTAAAGTCCCGTTTTCCAAGGTGCTTTACATCGAGCAGGACGACTTTCGCGAAACTCCTCCACCGAAATATTACCGCCTCTATCCAGGCAATGAGGTTCGCCTGCGTTATGCCTATTTCATAAAATGCTCACATGTGGTTAAAGATACGAATGGAAAGATTACCGAAATTCATGCCACATATGATCCCGCCACTCACGGCGGCGATTCACCGGATGGCCGCAAAGTCAAATCCACTATTCATTGGATCTCTGCCGCCCATGCCAAGCCGGCCGAATTCCGCATGTATGACCGGCTTTTTACTAAAATAGACCCTGAAGAAGGCGATGACGATTTCCTCGACTGCCTCAATCCAAAATCGTTGGAAATGCTTACCGGATTTGTCGAGCCGGCTCTGGCTTCCACTCAGGCACGTGACCGCTTCCAATTCGAACGCCAGGGTTATTTTTGCACTGACCCCGACTCAACCGCTACTAAACCGGTCTTCAATTTGACGGTTTCGCTGCGGGATGCTTGGGCAAAGATCGAAAAGAAACCTGCTGCATGACCTTCTGCGGTTATTAAGACATTTGTTACCAAGCAAAATATATATTCAGTAGGCCCTTAGGGTTTAGGGTGACAACTCGATCTAATCGCGCCGTGCGGCGCGGCGTGTATTGTCTTCGATGTCGAGGTATATCAATAATCCCTTGGATGCAGCTTGCAGTCCTGCAAAATATAGAATTCCACGTAATAATGGTTCCAAGATAAAGAGGAAATTTTAAAGATTGCCGGTAAAACCCATTCCAACAATCTGACCACGCCAATACTGCAAAAGATAAATGCCTACACCCACTAACAGGTCGAGAGCATAAAATCCCGCCACCACCTATGACCGCATGGCTATCACCTTAGCCATGCGGATAACGGCATCACGATCAAAATAAGTACCAAGGAATGTATTATTTCTTTCAGTCATTTCTAACTTCCGGCTGGATAAAATCGCTCATATGGGGTAGCCTAAATAAATCTCCGTTATTCCCCGAAATATTTTACATTAAGGCATCTTCTCCAATACCTCAATAGCCCTTTGGACGCGCTGTAGCACCTTATCCCGCCCAATTACCTCGAGGCTCTCGAACAAAGGAGGACTCACCTTCTGCCCCGTAGTGGCTACACGTAAAATACCAAAGACCTGGTTAGCACTGTACCCCGACTCTTCCACATATGCGCGCATGGGCGGCTCGGCTGCATCATGGTTTAAGTCAGGCAACGCGGATAGGATCTCGTAGATCTTGCGGGCTACTCCTGCCGACTGCTTCGCATCCATCCCCTTTGCAATAAGATCCTCCAGCTCAGGCACAACTTCCTCCCTAAAAAAGAATCCACCAAATGATAGACAATCATCTAGCGTTACAAGGCGTTCGCGAATTAGCGGAATAATTTTAAGGAGTCGAGTGTCGTCTACGCGCAGGTTAGCTTTAAGAAAGAAAGGCTTGATGCGTGCAGCAAGTTCATCTATCGGTAGGAGGCGGATATGTGTCCCGTTGAAATGGTCGAGTTTGGTAAAGTTGATTGCCGCCGGCGAAGGATTTAGGTGCTCGAGGTCGAATTCCTCGATCATATCCTTGAGACTTAAAACCTCGCCTGCAGCCACACCCCAACCCATTAAGACAATCCAGTTAAGTACTCCTTCGGGCATGAAGCCAAGTTCCTGCAGGTCTTTAATAAAGATAGAATAACCGTCCTTGATCGCATCCGCAGCCTCCCGCTTCGACATCTTGCCCTTGCCGCTCGGTTTAAGGAAAACAGAGAGATGCACCCATTCCGGTTCTTCCCATCCGAAAGCCCGTACAACGTTTACATGGAGTGGAAACGTCCCAAGCCACTCTGAACCCCGCAGGACATGCGTGATCTGCATAAGATGGTCATCAACCATCGCAGCCAGGTGATAAGTCGGTAATCCGTCCGATTTCAACAGAACGTAATCGTCGATATTTTCATTCTCAACGACGATGTCTCCCCGCAATAGATCGTGCGCTGTGGTCGTTCCCTCTTTTGGCATCTTGAACCGGATGATATGCTTCTCGCCGTTAGCCACGCGGCGGCGGCCTTCGTCTGGATCAATGTTCCGGCAAAATCCGTCGTAATGAGGCGATAGTTTAAGTTTTTGCCGTTCCCGTCGCATTGTTTCCAAACGATCGGGAGTGCAAAAACAAGGATACGCATGACCGTTTTCGACT
This sequence comes from uncultured Anaerolineaceae bacterium, assembly GCA_964585035.1. Lineage (GTDB taxonomy): Bacteria > Chloroflexota > Anaerolineae > Anaerolineales > Villigracilaceae > Fen-1038. The sequence continues at coordinate 820 of CAZPCR010000170.1, read as the reverse complement.
AGGATATTGGCATGTTTCTTGTAGATCTCGCGCCTCTCGGTTTGGCGATAAGGTCCGAAGGGCCCGCCAATGTCCGGACCTTCATCATATTCGAGCCCCAGCCACCGTAATCCATCCATGATTTCCTGCTCCGCCCCGGGTACCGTGCGTTTTATGTCCGTGTCTTCGATGCGGAGGATGAGTTTACCGCCGGTTTTTTTGGCGAGTAAGTAATCGTAAAGCGCTGTACGCGCTGTGCCGAGGTGCATATGCCCGGTCGGCGAAGGAGCGACCCTTACCCGCGCGGGTTTAGAATAATCCGTCATTTATCTCCTTGCTAATCGCAAGCTTTCACGTTGCGCGCATCTGATGCGGCCCTAATTTCTGTTTCGAGCTCTATCCTGGATCAGTGGGATGCCTGCAAATTTGTGACACAAGCCTGCTTATCGATTAGCTACAAATTGGCCGATGGGAAAATACTGCTAGAAATCCATCTCTCGATGTCTCATCACTACGCTTTCAACAAAACCAACCCCGATCATTAGTGCCATCAATCCCGAGCCTCCGTAACTGATAAATGGTAGTGGCAGACCTGATACCGGTATTAATCTCAAATTCACAGCGATATTAGCCGCACTCTGAAAAAACAACAACAAGGCGATGCCGAACGATATCATCGCCCCCGAAAGGTCGCGTGCTTTTTGCGCCGCCCGGAAACACCTCCATACGATGACCGCCTCCATGAGGATAACGAATATAGCTCCCACCATTCCGAATTCCTCTGCCGTCGCAGAGAAAATAAAGTCTGTATGTCTGACCTTCATGAAACGTAATTGGGTCT
>CAZPCR010000169.1:0-6457 GCA_964585035.1 uncultured Anaerolineaceae bacterium | reverse complement strand
CAATCAAGATTTCTGAATGGTTCCTTCTTCTACTTTCCAGACCTCCGACTTCTCCAGGAAATCGGTTGTGAACATATTTGCATCTGTCGCGGTAAACAACACCTGTTCTGCTTCACTCACATAATGCAGCAGATCGGCGCGGCGCTGGATGTCCAACTCTGCCATCACTTCATCCAGCAGGATCACCGGCCATTCGCCCGTGCGTTCCTTCATCCAGTTCACTTCTGCCAGCTTGAGAGCCAACAGGGTGGTACGTACCTGGCCACGCGAGCCATAATCGCCCAGGTCGATGCCGTTGGCTAGCAGGCGCAGGTCGTCACGATGCGGGCCGATAGTGGTCACGCCGCGCGCAATCTCCTCGGAGCGCAACTGCATCAGCCGCGCGCAGAAACCCGAACGGATCTCATCCAGATTGAGCGCAGAACGATCCACCTCCGTCGTCAGTTTCATGCCGATCTGCCGATCGGGCACAGGCAGGGGGTCATATGCCGGTTCATAGATAAGGCGGAGCACTTCTTTGCCGTGAGTCAACTCATGGTGCACGCGCGTCGCGAAACGTTCGATCTGCTGGATGGCTTCGATGCGCCACAGGATGATCTGGGCGCCAAGCCGCGCCAGCGTCTCATCCCAGACGTCGAGCTGGCGCGCGTCGCCTCCATTCTCTGCCAGCGTTTTGAGCAAGGCGTTGCGTTGGGTAAGAGCCTGGCCGTATTCACTTAAAACCCCGGCATAGGCCGGGACAGCCTGCGCCAGGGCCAGGTTAATATAACGGCGGCGCTCGTCCGGGCCATCCTCGATGATCTGTGACATTTGCGGGACGAAGATGACCGCGTTGAAGTGGCCGATGACTTCGTTCATCTGTTTCTTCACGCCGTCCAGCAGGATCTCCTTACGCAGGCGCTGACCGTTAATACCTGTTGGTTCGAGGATGAGCCGCGCTTCGAGTTTATGCTTTCGTTGGCCGCGTTCATAATCCGCCACCAGGCGCGTCACTGCCAGAGGGTTCCTGGCTTCCACGAAGTTCACCAGTTGGCGGTCGGTATGAGTCTGAAATGAAGTAAAGGAGGCCAGAAAATAGATGGCTTCCAGCACACTGGTCTTGCCCTGCGCATTGCTCCCGACCAACAGCACAACCCGCCGGGGAATATCAATATCCAGGCGGGCGAAGTTGCGGAAGTTCGTGAGGGAAAGATGATTGAGATGCATTTGGGATTAAATTAACCGGGGATAACACATATTTTTTAAGCTTTATGTTTCAAAAAGTCTCATCGATTGTTCGTTGGGACAAATTAATGCTGTTTAGAGAACCGACTACACCAGGTCTTCTTCCTCTTCCGGCTCAGGCTTCCAGACCCGCGTGGCCCGGTCGGGGAAGACAACGCCATTGACATGATCGATCTCGTGCTGAAAGATACGCGCCAGCCAGCCTTCCGCTTTTACTTTCATCGGCCGGCCGTGACGGTTCAGGCCTTTAACCTGTATCATTTGGAACCGTTCCACTTCACCCACCAGCCCCGGGATGGAAAGACAGCCTTCCACTCCCAACACCTTTTCTTCCGAGGTCTTTACGATCTCGGGGTTAAGCATGACATATAGTTTAGGCTTGACCTCTTTAGGCTCAGCCTCTTCTTCATCTTCCGGTGGATCGGCATATTCAACGACGATCAGGCGGTCCGATATTCCAACCTGCGGCGCGGCCAGCCCCACACCGGGCGCCTCGCGCATGGTTTCGATCATGTCATCGATCAGGGTCTGCAGGTTTTTGTCGAAGGTCGAAACCGGCCTGGCTTTGCGCCGTAAAATCGGTTCCGGAAGAGTAACGATCTTTCGTAATCCCATTAAGTCAGTACCTCATAGATGGCAGAACATATCTACCGTGAAAATTTTGTCCCCCGATTTTACTCGCTTTTGGGTTTTATCTCAGGCGCGGCATCGCGTTGGCGAAGCTCCGGTTCGTTCTCATAATAAGCCACCAGCCAGTCAGACATGCGCTCCCGTTCGGCATTCGCTTCGGCGTCACGCTTTTGCTTGATGCGCGCCTCGCGGCGGCGGTCGATATCGGCCTGGACACCGACCGGGTCGAGCACATCGACAAAATCAAGGTGAGTCCCGCCGACGGTGATCTCCACCGTCCCAAAATTCAGGAAATAACCCGCCAGGCCGTAACGGTGAGCCTCGGTGCTCAAAATATTTTCAAGCGGGGCTGCGCGGCGTTCTTCCGAACCGAAGGGCTTCCTGTCGATATCCAGGATCTGGTCGGGCGTAACCTGGAAGATGTCGTTGCTCCAATCAATGTATTGATAGATCCACCAGACGACGAGAGGGATCATTACGACCGGCAAGGCAATCACAATCGTGTCCACCTTGAACCCATTCGAAAAATCGAACAGCCTTTCCCCGGGCGTACGGACCAACGTGATCAGCCGGGCCAATATGCCAAGGGCGAGCAGGATAATAAGCAGGGTAGGCTGCCAGACCTGCTGCCAAAGAACATACAAATGTTTGCGATAGGTAACCGTCCCGCCATTCTCCTGCCGGAGCTTGAACCAGTTGGCTCCGATCACTTTTAAAATGGAGCGCCGGTAGAAAGTGGGAGCCGCTTTGACATCCAGCTTCGGAGGCTGCTCCGATTGAGTCTCAACGGTCAGCCCCATCTTTTGACGCAAAACGTTGCGCATCGCCTCCTTTTCCATGCGGGAGGCGGAATGCTTGGTACGCGTCCATTGCTCTTCCACCATATGCGCCGCTTCATACGGATGCGATACGTGGTGGAACGGAATTTTACCCACGTAAGTACGGACGATCACGTGGCCGTAGTCCAGCAGCCGGCCGGTTACATCCGTCTCTACACCCACCGAGAGCACCGTGCTGAGAGGCGCCTCCTGGCGGCTGTCATAAATACCGACCACCTTTTCCAGCCAGATCACGCGCTCATTGGTGACAATATAGTAATCATTTCCCCAGTCGACCCAGTTCCACAAGGCCCATCCGCCGTCTGCAACCAAAAGGATACCTGCGCCGAAGATGGCAAAGAAGGAGCGGGTTAAAAAGAAGTAGATGAATAAAAGGATCGGCACGGATAACGCCACCAGCGGTCCGGTCAAAGCCTGGAAGAGAAGTACCTCGTGTTTGCGGGCCACGAAATAGATCACTTCATCGGGCCGCAGCCAGTTAAATTGCAAATCGCGCGACAGTTTGCGGCTGGCAACTGAGACCTCAAACGCCGCTTTTAATTTTGGATACTTCTTGATGATCGCCTTGAATTCATCCCTGTCCAGCATAAACAAATAGGTCTGTTCAATCGTGCTGACCGTGGCCGATCGCTTTCCATTGGAGAGCAGCCCCTCTTCCCCAAAATAATCACCGCCAATCAGGGATGCCAGCTCCTGCTCTTCCTTGCGATGGATGCGCGTAATATTCACTTTTCCCTGGTAGATGATATAAAAACGGTCGGCGTCCGACCCCTGGGAAAATATTACCTCGCCTTCCTTATGGCTCTCTTCCTTTAACATACCCGCGATGACAGTCAGGGCTTCATCGTCCAGGTCACGGAAAAGATGGATCCTGCGAAGGAATGCAAGACGCGCTTCAGTTACGATCACGATGTTATTCTACTGCTTCGCGTACGATGGTGCAACCATAGGCGGGAGTCTCTGCCAGGGCAGGCAAGCGACCGGCCAGTAGGGCTTCCACGGCCTCATCCAGGAAAAAGCGGGTGGGTCTCCGTACCCGAAATGTGACGTCATCCACCGCGCCGCGATAACGCAGAATACCATCCCGGTCGATCACAAAGACATGCGGGGTGGTCTGGGCATCGTACAAATCTGCAACAACATCTTTCCCATCGGACAGGACCGGCGGCAGGTGGCGGATCTTTGCGGCCTCGGCCAGCGCTTCCGGTGACTCGATCCGATTCGAAGCGACCGGCAGCAAGACCACCTCTTCGCTCCACTGGACGAACATGGCCATAATGGCTCGGTCGGTGCGTTCCGCGTGAGGACATTCACACGACCAGAAGTTGATGATCACGATCTTGCCGCGACAATCGCGCAAACGATGGAGAGCGCCGCCCAAATCGGGCAGCTCAAAATCAGGGGCTGGGCCGTTAATTTCCATGAAGAAAATTATACCGTTGCTTACATGCGGGCTGGGCCCTCTGGTACAATGCTCGCATGAAAAAATGGCAATTCTGGCTTGGGATCATAATCAGCGTCGTCTTTATCTGGCTGGCCTTACGCGGCCTGCGCCTGGACCAGTTCTGGGGCACACTGCAAACCGCGAACTATTGGTGGCTCCTGCCCGGCATTGCAGTCTACTTTGTCGCGGTGTGGGCACGCGCCTGGCGCTGGCATTACCTGCTCAGGCCTATCAAAAATATACCGACCAAAACGATGTTCCCCATTACGACCATCGGCTATATGGGCAACAACATCTATCCGGCGCGCGCCGGTGAAGTGCTGCGGGCTGTAATTCTCAAACGCAGGGAAAACGTCTCCATTTCGGCATCGCTGGCGACGATCATTGTGGAGCGCATCTTCGATGGGGTGGTGATGCTGAGCTTTGTGTTCCTCAACCTGCCCGAGCTTGCCAGGCTGACAAGCAACTCAGGCTTTGTGGGCAACCTGCAGCAGGTGGCCGTGATCGGTACGGGGGTCTTCCTGGGCGCACTGCTTATCTTTATCCTGGCTGCCCTGTTCCCACAGGTCACAGTCCGCCTGGGTGAATGGTTGATCGCCCGCTTGCTGCCGGTGCGGTTCCGCGAAAACGTAAGCGGGTTGATGCACAAATTCCTGGACGGCCTGGCATCTCTGCGCTCTCCGCTCGATATTTTGATGGTATTTTTCACTTCGGTGATCATCTGGCTGCTCGAAACAGGAAAATACTGGCTCGTGATGCACGCCTTTAATTTCAGCGTCTCGTTCTTCGCCCTGATGCTGATGAACGGCATCGTCAACCTCGCCACTACCATCCCCTCCGCACCCGGATATATCGGCACATTCGACGCGCCCGGCATTGCCGTGCTCACCGCGTACGGTGTAAACCAGGCGACCGCGGCAGGCTATACGCTGGTACTGCATGTCGCATTGTGGCTGCCGATCACACTGCTCGGCGCGTATTACCTTACACGTGAAGGCATCAAGTGGAACGATTCACTGCGGACAGAAACAAAAATTAGCGAGTAGGGGCAAAAAGCATCAAAGGAGTATCATGAAAATTGCCATTATCGGCGCGGGGTTCGGCGGCATGGCAGCCGCGTACGACCTGCGGAAGTCAGGCCACGAAGTCGTCATCTTTGAAGCGGCTGATTACGTCGGCGGCCTGGCCAGTGGATTCAAAGAACCATATTGGGACTGGTCGGTCGAAAAGTTCTATCACCACTGGTTCCAATCAGATAAGTCCATGCTCGGATTGATCCGCGAACTGGGCTGGCAGGATAAGGTGCTCTTTCCGCGACCTTTAACGGTGATGTATCACAAGGGAAAATTTTATCCTTTTGATTCTATTTTCAAGATGGCACTCTTCCCCGGCTTGGGCTGGGGAATCAACAAGATCCGTTTCGGTTTTGTGGGGTTGTATCTGCGCCTGACAAATAACTGGCGCGAACTTGAAAAAGTCACCGCCGATGCCTGGATGCTTAAATTCGCAGGACGTGAAGTCTACGAACAGATGTGGAAACCACTTCTGATCGGCAAGTTCGGGCCGTTCTACAAAGATGTCAACATGGCCTGGATGTGGGCGCGCATCAAAGCCCGCAGCACGAGGCTGGGTACGTTCGAGGGCGGGTTTCAAAATTTCGCAAATATGTTCGCAGACAGGCTCAGGGAGCAGGGAGTGGAATTCCGCCTGGGGGCGCAGGTAAAGTCCATAAAACAAGGTGCGGATCACAAGCTTCAGATAGAAACGGCGAAAATAGAATCGTATGACAAGCTACTGGTCACCACTTCGCCCAATCTCATGGCTAAGTTGTGTCCCGATCTGCCCGGGTCCTATTTGAAAGGTCTGTTGGAATTAAAGTCCATGGGGGCGGTCGTAATGGTGCTGGCGCTTAAGCGACAACTCTCGGAGCAGGGCTATTACTGGTTCAACCTGCCCAAGGACGCGGGCTACCCGATGCTGGCCCTGGTGGAACACACAAATTTTGTGGGGCCCGAACATTTTGGCAGTGACCACATCGTGTATGCGGGTGATTATCTCGAAGCGGGCCACGAATATTTCTCGATGAGCGATGAGCAATTATTGGAGCGCTTCACGCCGGCCTTTAAGAAATTCAACCCGTCTTTCGAGAAAGATTGGGTGAAGAAGGTCTGGGTCTTTAAAACGAACTATGCCCAGCCTGTCCCATTGGTCAACCATTCGAAGAACATCCCCACTATCGAGACGCCCATTTCGGGATTGTATTTTGCTTCGATGAGCCAGGTCTATCCATGGGACCGCGGCACGAACTTCGCGGTCGAGA
>CAZPCR010000168.1:4337-6471 GCA_964585035.1 uncultured Anaerolineaceae bacterium | reverse complement strand
TCCAGGGGCATACCATTTGACAAATATCGCAGCCGAAGATCCAGCCGCCCACCAAAGGGCGTAACGCGGGCGTTATATCGTCCTTTAGTTCTATGGTCAGGTAAGAGATGCAGCGGCCCGCGTCGATAGTCCGGTCGGGTAGAATACAATCGGTTGGGCAGGCTTCGATGCAACGAGTGCACGTCCCGCATTGGTCCGTGGCAAATGGCGGATCGGGTTCAAGATCAAGATCAAGAAAGATTTCGGCAAGTAGAAAATAGGAGCCGTGTTTCGGGCTGATCAGGCAGGTATTTTTTCCGATCCAACCCAGGCCCGCGCGCTGGGCCAGCTCACGTTCGAGAATGGGGCCGGTATCGATATACCAACGATTCGCCACCGTCCGGCCCAATTGTTCTTCGATAAATTTCACCAGGGCTTGCAAACGTTCAGGGAGAACACGATGATAATCTTCCCCCCAGGCATACGCAGCAACCTTTCCTCTCACCTCTTCTCCTTCCGATAATGGACTGGGGTCGAGAGACGGGTTCGAATAGGGGACTGCCAGAACCAGGATAGATTTGCATTCTGGCAGGATGAGACGCGGGTCGGCGCGGCGGGCGCGTGAACGATCATCGGACATATAGCCCATGGAAGCATTCCGCCCCTGCGTCAGCCAGTCTTCAAAGACTGGCAAATGCGGGGGCGGCTCTGGGGTGGTCACGCCGGCTAGGACAAATCCCAGCCGGCGCGCTTCGTTCTGGATGATCTGTTTGAGCGTTGGACTCACACCATTAAACTTTAACGATGATCTTTACATAGAGCGGCTTGGCGCCTAATCCGAAGAAAGGCCTTCCGGTCGCATTGGACAGAGTCCAGGCGCTGACATATTCACCGACTTTGGCAGGTGCTGTAAATTGGACGGAGATCTCCACCTCTTGTCCCGGACCGATCACACCTGTGATTGGCTGTGGTACACCGGCCATTTGATTTGCGTACCCGGCATAGACAATTTTGTAACCCGCGCCCCAGGTGCAGATGCCTGAGTTCTTGATCTTCCAGGTTTTGACGAACTGCTGCCCGGGGGTCATGGGTGAGTCATCGGGGATATTGACATCCACAGTGGTAGGATCCCAGGTATAGTAATCGCATAAAGCAGTGCTGGTACCCGGAGTCCCGATGGGCAGTGTAGCTGCAAGAGTGCCATTTATGGATTCCACTGTGGGTGTATCGGTGGGAATCGGTGTATCGGTTACCGCTGGGAGCGGTGTGGCAGTCCAGGCCGAGGCAGTGAGGGTAAAGTTGGCAATCACGGTCTGCGCCGCGCTGGTTTCGACGAATTTGATGTCGGGTGTCGGGCTGGGCGGTATGCCTGGTGCGCAAGCCGACAGCAGGAACAGGCCGATCAAAATGGTAATAAGAAATTTTATTTTCATAGAACCTCTTGATTAACTCCGTTGCGGGCTTATTTACCTATGGACGATGATATCGACGGAGACAAGTGAACCGAACCAATTTCCGTCGTCACCTTTCATTTGCCAATACCCCTTGTACTCTCCGGCTGTGCCAGGTGCCCACAAATGAATAATAAATGACTGAGAATGTCCGGGTTCTGTGAAATCGCCACTATTGCTCTGTTTGGTAATAGTCACATTATCACCCTGCATTTGCTCTCCTGATTTGAAGTCAAAGCTATAACCCTCATCCCACCTACAGGTTCCTATATTTTGAAGTGACCAGGCTTTATCAAACTTCTTTGCAGGATGTATGATCGTTCCGTCAGGTATGGTTTCACCGATCAATTCTGCGTTGTTACAACCTACAGCAAACCCGGTTGTAACGCTGCCGCTTGATGGAAGGGTGGGCGCCAGCGGCGTCACACCCAAACCCGGTGTACTAAATATAAATGGGGTGCTTCCGAATGGTGTCGAACCCAGCGAGAAGGTTGGAATAAGCGTACTGGTGGCAAAGGCTGTGGGGCTGATTATAGGTGTGGGAGAAACAGCCGCGGCCGTCTGCGTCTGTTGATCATTGAGTTGAGATATCATTGTGCCGGCCGCTGACGTAAATACCGCATTGACATCGACAGTGGGTTCAGGGGATTTGCCGATATTACAGGATGTAAGAGAAGCAGTAAGCAAAATCACTACCGCAGCCC
>CAZPCR010000168.1:0-4327 GCA_964585035.1 uncultured Anaerolineaceae bacterium | reverse complement strand
CGCAGCCCAGGTTAGTTTCTTAAGTTGCATGATCGGACCTCCATTCGGTACATAAAGCATTGTAAAGGGTTCGCCAAAAGCCGGACAATTGTGCTTCGGATGATTTATTTAAGGAATCCTCCGGGATTTCCTCTTAATGCAAACTTCCAAAGACATAAGCGCAAATAGTCGACAGGCTTTTACCGCTTCTTGCATAAATCCCTAAACTTGTTTCATCATTTATACGGTAAAAAAACAGGAAATAGGTTTAGATAATTAAGAACACAGTACTTTGTCGTGGACCCGTTGTGAGAACCGAAAAGTTTCTCACCTTATCATTATAACTCACCTTATTTTAAGGGCGCGTCGGGTGGGGTTGCAGGTTGAAAGTCAAAAACCATCGGACAGTCCGCAAAAGCGGGCTTTATAAATCAGTAGGGGCGCCTTTTATTATTATTTGACTATGATGTCAACTGTTTCCTGGGTCCCAAACTCAATGTTTGCAGGATTTTTCATCTGCCAGACTCCATGATAATGCCCGGAAGCGTGAGGTGCTTGAAAAAAAACTGAGAAAGTATGGTTTTGACCGGGAGCCACGAAGTCAACGTGCCTGGTAATCAGTATTTCCCGACCGCCCATTCGATCGCCACTGACAAAACCAAACGTAAAGCTGTTAATCCACGGACAGTTTCCCGAGTTCTGTAACGTCCAGCTTTTTGTAAAATTCACTCCGGGAGAAAATTTTTCTCCAAAACCCGGTCCTGATTCGGATACATACATTGCATCGTCGCAACCGACTCGTGTCGATCCCGGAGTGCCTCCCCCGGTTGAAGGCACAGCCAATATAATGCCGCTCGGCGTATTAATTGAAAATGGTGTTCCAGAAGGCGTTACCGGATAGGTCGGCATGGGCGTAAAAGTGTCCAATGCCGTGGGGCTGGCAAAGGGTGAGGGAGGAACGGCCTGAGCGGTTTGTGTCTGTTGATCGTTGAATTGAGAAACCATCGTCCCGGCCACCGACGTATAGACCGAGTTAACATCCTGAGTAGGCTCGGGTGCTGTGCCACTACAGGATGAGAGGGTGGCCGTGAGCAGCAGCGCGGTGAGGAGCCAGATTAGTTTTATTAATCGCATGGTTAGACCTCCTTTTGTTCCGTGAAGGTCGCGTATTAAGTTCGAAAACCAGGCCTCGAAAGTCCTGAGGAAGGCTGCGCGATCCGAACGGTATAAAACAGGTTGCCGAGGGTCGTGGCTCAAATTATCGATAAATCTTTACCGCACCCAGGTGAGAACCGAAATGACTTTCTCACTTAATCATTATAATCCAGCTTATTTCATATCGCGTAAGTGGACAGGATTTATCGGTACTTCCATATGATTTATTATTGGACTACGATGGAAACCCAAACCCGGCTGCCAAACTCCACGCCTGTGGCATTTTTCATCTGCCAGTATCCCTTATAAGTGCCGGCTGTGGCAGGAGCTTGAAGGTTAACACTAAAAGTGTTGGAATGCCCCGGGTCGGTGAAGTCTGCGTCCTTGCTGAGCACGATGTCCTTGCCACCCATTTGATCTCCCGTTATAAAGGCAAACGAATAGCCTGCATTCCAAGCGCAGGTCCCTGAGTTCTGCAGTGACCATCCCTTTTTAAAGACGTCTCCTGCTTTCATTTGTGTTCCATCATCCGGGGCAGTTTCGGATAAATAGGTTGCATTGTCACAGCCTACGGCTGTTGAGCCCAAGGTGCTGCCGCCGGTTGAAGTTGTAGGCAGCGCTGCGCCGCCAGGCGTGTTAATTGAGAATGGCGTCCCCAAGGGTATTACTTGAACAGTAGCCAGCGGTGTAAAAGTGACCAAGGGAGTGGGAGAGGCCGCCTGGGCTGTTTGTGTCCCTTGATCACTAAGCTGGGCATCCATCGTCTGGGCAGCGTAGGTAAAGATCGCGCTGACGTCGGTGGTGGGTTCGGGTGTCGATCCCATTGTACAGGATGTAAGGGCAGCCGCGAGTAAAAGAGCGATACCTGCCCAAATTAATTTCTTGAAAAACATGGCAAACCTCCGGGTACATCTATCACATTAAGGCGGATTTATTCGGCTTCTTCCAAAAGCTTTTGGAGCCTCCCAGTGGATGAAAAAAGGTCGCTTCTAGAATCTGCCGATAGGCTCTTAATTATAATCAGTACTCCACAATAGAATATCCAATTTTATAGGTAGGACCGGCGGATTTCAAGGGCTAGCAGGATAAGCAGGAAACATTCGTTTGCGCAGGTATAATCGGTTTAATGAAATCACGACTTGCACAATTTTTCCTTTTTGTCCTATTGGGTGCGGTTTTGATCATCCCCCGTCTCATCGCGATCAACCAATTCGCCACGATCGACGAACCCTACTGGCTTACCGCCGGGTCTGATTTCTATTATGCCCTCGGGCAACGCGCTTTTGCCAACACGGTCTATGATTACCACCCCGCTGTGACCACCATGTGGATCATTGCCTTGGGAATGTTGATCTACTTTCCACAGTACCGGGGCTTTGGCCAGGGATATTTCGATGTATATAAGGATACCCTGGAACGTTTTCTTTTATCCCACGGCCATACGCCGCTTGGATTGTTGACTGTCAGCCGCGTCATTCAAACAGTGATAATCGTCTTTTTATTGTTCGTCGTGTTCTGGTTGCTGCGACGCATTCTTGGCAACAAAATCGCCATAGCCGGGACTCTCCTGATCTCCTTTGACCCCTTCTTCCTGGGCCACTCCCGCCTGCTTAACCACGAAGGGATGATGTCCCTGTTTGTCATGATCTCGTTATTGGCAATATTGACACATCTTTTCTTCGACAGAAAACTGATTTATGTACTTATTTCCGGTGCAGCGGCCGGTTTCGCACAGCTCACAAAATCATCATCCGTTGTACTCGTGCCTTTGATCGGGCTGCTGTTCCTGGTTGAAATATTTTTTCACCAGGAAGTAAACTGGCGGAAACGCATCTTGAAAGCTACGGTTGAGTTAATAGCCTGGTTTGCCATGCTGTGTATTGTCTATTTTGTTTTTTGGCCGGGCATGTGGGTAGCTCCAGGTGAGATGCTTTACCAGGTATTCGGAAACGCGCTGAGTTATGCCTTCGGAGGTGCCCGCCTTTCCGTAACCGGCGGAATTCAAACGGAAGATTTTCAGCCCCATCTCAGTGATATTTATTCTTTTATAAGGTCCATTTTGTGGAGGACAACCCCGATAGTCTGGATCGGTACGCTGTTGAGTCTTGGATATTTGTTAAGGCAGAAATGGGAGAAGCGTTTTACCCATTTGTCCATTTTCCTGATCGGATTATTGTTCATTCTTTTGTTCGGGATTGCCAGCGGCCGGAATTCGGCGCACTACATATTGACGACTTATGTTGCGTTGGATATCCTTGCCGCCACCGGTTGGGTATACAGCGTGGAATGGTTGTCGAACCATATGCAAGGGGACGTCCGGCGGATAATCCCGATCCTTGTAATGGGAATTATCGTCATCGCACAGGCTGGCAGTGGGCTGATGTTCTTTCCCTACTACTACACTTATTACAACCCAATCATGGAAGCATGGCAGCCCGGGCGTCAAAACCCTAATTTTGGTTATGGCGAAGGACTCGAATTAGCTGCCCGTTACCTGGCGCAGATGCCCGGCGCGGCAAATGCCCAGGTTATTGCATTTTATGGACGCGGATCATTCTATTATTTTTATCCGGGTAAAACCGAGCAATTAAAACCTGTTTATGCGGATGCTGAAAATGTCCCACAATTGGTGCAAATACTGCACGAATCAAAATATATTGTTTTGTATTATGAGTTGGAAAAAGACAGGAATGTACCGGCTAATCTCATGCGCGCGTTAGATGGGATAACGCCAGTGAAGGTTATCTGGCTCAACGATATTGAATATATCCGAATTTATCGCGCGGATACCCTCTCGGCTCAATTCTATAAGACCCTGCAGCCGTGATCCACGTATTTTGTCATGGGGTGAGGAGAATGGTCAGGTGCATTGTCGTCAGGGTGTCTTTGTCGGATATTGGGTGTAGGTCGGGATAAGTGTCCGGGTGGGTCTGGGCGTAATAGTCGGCGTGTCAGGCGGAAGGAAGGACGGATCGCCTTGCCATGGTAGGAATCGAATCATGGTTTTAGCGTCCTCCCAACCAGCTATCTCACAGCGCTGTAATACGAACAGGTTCCCGGGACCTTGATCGGGTTTGAAGCCGGTGGCACCCATAGCCGCGATATATCCTGCAAAATGCACATAATCTACAGCGGCATCAGGCGCATCGCCGAATGGATAAGCAAACGTCAAAATAGGCAAACCAAGGAGAGC
>CAZPCR010000167.1:0-6501 GCA_964585035.1 uncultured Anaerolineaceae bacterium | reverse complement strand
CTCTCAGAGAATCAAAATCTCCTCGCCTGACTTCAGGCGAGGAGATTTAAATGAAGGTCAAATCGAATTGCGCTTAATCTTCGTTTAGGAAAGTGAAGGTAGGTGCTCCCTCGACGCCGGCTTTCTCCATCGCGGCCTTCAGTTCCGGAGATTGGGCGAATTTTTGAGCGTTCGCCACAGAATTCCATTTATAAATTACGATTAACTTGTTCGGATCGCTTGCGTCGTGATTGATCTGGGCTGAAAGCATGCCGTTGGACTTCCGGACAGCATCCTGAGAATCGAACACTTTTTTCCAGCTAGCAAAATCTTTTACATTGATTTGAACAATCATGCCTGCCATAATTAATTCTCCTTTTGTAAAATGACGTTAAAAATAGACAGAATTAGCGCGTAGTGCGTTATTATGACTAATACCCTCCAAATGATATCACTACAATAGGTTCGCGCCGGGCCAAGGAATGCACTTGGCATCATCGAGGAATACACTCGGGATTGCCACGCCCCTTCAGGGCTCGTAATGGCAACTGATATCGGCAAAATATAAAGGATAAGGACTGTGCAAAGAAAGGAATAGTTATGGCTGGCAAATATGCCCCGCTTGAAAATTACCTGCGCGACCTTCCTGCAAGCCAGCGGGAAGTTATGCTTGCCTTTGAACAGATCGAAGGAATTTTGAATGACAAACTACCATCGTCCGCTTATGAAGACCGGCGCTGGTGGGATCATGAGAAAGAAGGCAACCATGTCAATCTGCGCGCGTGGTCGAACGCCGGCTGGAAGATCGAGAGTTTGGATGTCGACCAGAAGCGCGTGAAGCTGGTCCGCGCTGCCAGTCGCTAAGTTCGTGTCGTGTCAAGGAATGCACTTGGCATCTAAGTAGTTGTTTGTAAGTGTTTATACTTGTCCCATGCTTTTCGGGGGCTCAGCCCCCGAAAGAGCAAGAGAAATACACTTGGCGTCTACAATATCCATGTTCTCGGTGAGCAACAAATGGGTATGAGAATTCCCCACTTGCTAATAGTTTTAACTGCGATTTTTCTGTTTTACACTGTTTATACTTGGAAAGCCACCGCTTAATGCCATGCTATAATTCATAATCGGAACCGCTGACGGAAAGTCTATTCGGTGGAAGGAGATTGGCGTGGTATTACATTCAATTGAAGTAACTGTTGAAAAAGACGGCACAATACACTTGCCGAAAAAGGTCAAATTTCCTGCCCGGCGCCGCGCCATCCTCACTATACTTGATGAGCCAATACCTGTAGCCGAAACGGCATTGCTAAGCCAGTCTGCCCTGGCGGAAGACTGGGATCGCCCTGAAGAGGATCGGGCATGGGCACACTTGCAGTCGGACAAGTAGTTCTCATTCCTTTTCCCTTTTCCGATCTCTCGCGCTCCAAGATGCGCCCGGCGGTAGTCCTGGCAGAAGCAGGGCGCGATGATTGGATTCTATGTCAGGTCACCAGTAACCCCTATGGTGACGACAGGGCATTGACGTTGGCAGATAGGGATTTCAAGAGTGGCTCACTTCGCATCAAAAGCTATGCGAGGCCAGGAAAGTTGTTCACAGCCAATGCGACTTTGACCGTGGAGACCATTGGGGTTTTAAGAAAGGCGACGATCAAAAAATTGGTCAATGAAGTAATCGGACTTTTGAAAGTGGGCATTTCTTGACATCGCAAGGGATAACGCATATGGCCGAAGTGAAAGTTTATTACGATCAGGAAGGGAACACGTTGACCGTGTGGTTTGGAAATCCCAAAGACGAATATGTTGCCGAAGAAACCGGCGATGAAGTTGTTTTGATGAAGGATAAGAAGGGCAACGTAATTGGCTTTGAAAAGCTGAACTACAGCTTGCCGAAATCATCTCGCCTGAACGTGGCTTTTGAAACAGTCGCGGGGTGAGGGGCTTGGTGCTGATTTTTGCATTCTTGAACGATATCCTTTTACTTTTGCAAAATCAGGGGCATAACCCTCTGGGTTCGTGGCCGCCTTCCCTTTCGGTCAAAAGATTTATGACTTACTAATACACCCCGGATCATTGATCCGGGATGTAATTTATTTACAACCTAACCTGCTTTTGAGATCAATTCGAGGGAGTAGATATCGGCGCCCTCGGTGTAATACACGGCATAGGTATCGCCCTGCTTCATGATATTGGTTAGCTCCTCGCTTACGTCAAACGACTTGCCGCCCACCTGCATTACCTCTATGATATGTTGGTGGTGATGGACAGCGCCACCTGAATCGGTGATCGAGGTCCGTTCAACTTTGGAGAAACTAACCGGCCCCTGTACCTTCTGCAATTGGATCTGACGGGACCGGCCGAAGGCCGGGATAAGCGTGCGTACCCCAAGCACACCCCAGATCAGCGGCCAGATCAGGCCAAACATGAGGCCAAGACCGATCCGGGCGCCAGCGTCCGTGAAAATGAATACCGCCGTGATGGCCGCGGCCACGCCGATCAAGCCGATCACGATCATGCATCCGCCGCCGAAAAACTCCCACTTGCGGTCCGCTCGATCCTCCTGGCGCAGCGACTGCTTTTGTTCCTCCGACATCTGCCCCATGCGGTTCGCTTGCAGGTCGGCCTCGGTGAATTTGAAATAAGACATTAATGCCTGATCGGTCATTCTGGCTCCTTGATCCATACATAAGGTAAGTGTGTCGATACCGGTACTGCCGCCGATTCCTGCTCCGGGAGTTTTGTTACCGGAAATCGTGCGCGCAGGCAATCAGTATACAGTCCCGCTCATTTAATTGAATCCTTCTTTGGTACTGGTTGTGCGGCCATATCTTCCTCTCGTGCGATATGAGATAAAAGGGCTATTGAAGTCAATGGTGAAAATAAATATAATGACGATCATTGTTGATGTACTAATATATTTTTAGGGAAGGAGTTTTTCGGCATGAACATCAATTCAGGAAAGCTCGCCTGGCTTGGCGGTATATTTTTCTGGTCCATCTTTATGGGCGTCACGGCCATCTCCATCGGTTTTGGAGCGCTCTACCCTCCCTTGAACTACGTTTCCAAATCCTTTGTCTGCCCGAATGGGCAATTGGACTATGTGCAGACCGTGTCCAACCCGTTACCTGGAACCACGTACACACAGGCCGGATATTTTTGTACCGATGCGGCCTCGGGTGTAAAAACGGCGCTCGCCATTTTCCCGATGAGCCTGTATTCCGGGGCCATCTATGGCTTCTTGCTCTTCCTGGTTGTATGCTTCTTCTGGTATATGAATTCCAGATGGGGTTCAATTCCCATCATAGGAAATGTCATCCAGAACAACGGTGGTTTGATCGTCGGTGTGGTCGTGGTGGGAGTGGTTCTTCTTATTACAGTGTGGAGTTTGGCCCCTGTTGTAAAGGATATGTTTACTCCCCCCTCCATGCCGGGCGAACCTTCCAGCTCGCAGACCGGTTCACAGGTCAGCGCGCAGGTTCCGGCAGAGAGTAATGCAATGGTCACTCCCGAGTTGTCTTTTGGCGGACAGGGTACGGGACCTGGCCTCTTCAACGATGTGCGCGGTCTGGGAGTCAACTCATCGACCGGGGCAATTTTTGCTGCCGATTACGAGGATGGGCGCGTGCAGGCCTTCGACCCCACCGGTAAATTCCTCACTCAATGGCTCGTCGGTACCAAAGATAAAGGCGCCATCATCACCGGCATGACGGCCGACAGCAGCGGTAACGTCTTCATCGCAACAGGTGGAAAGATCCTGCGCTACGATGCCACCGGCAAGCTCAAGGGTACGCTCACCGCCGGCCACGACTATATCAATCACGTTGCCTTGGCTCCCGACGGAAATCTGGTGGTTATGGCCGACCAGGAGACGCTCCTGCGCATGTCCACCAGCGGCAAAGTTTTGAGCACCATCCAGAAAGCATTTACCGCCAACGGCGGCGACACCGAGCTGGATGCCTATGTGGCTGAGGACAGCGCCGGCGATATTTACGCACTCGGCACATTCAACAACGCCATATTTAAATTCTCACCCCAGGGCAAATTCATCAAGCGCTTCGGTGCAGAAGGCGATGGTCCCGGACAACTGCGCGCCGCCGAATGCATTGCCATCGACAGTCAGGGGCGGGTGTATGTGGGAGATATTGCGGGCATCCAGGTCTATGATGCCGATGGGAACTATCAGTCCATGATCAAGGTAACGGGAGCGGCCCGTTATATCGTATTCGATGGTCAGGACCACATGTATGTCACGACCAGCCAGAATCAGGTGCTGAAAATGAGCGTGCCCTGATCTTGATGGAAGAAAAGGCTTCGTAAAAGGAGAATAAACCTTTAGCCTTCCTTTTTAACGATTACATCCCGGATCATTGATCCAGGATGTACTTTTTTTAACTTATAACCTGCTGTCGGATATCGTCTCTATGCGTTACGACAAAGCGAGATAATGGATTGGAAATGTCCGAAGCCTTGTAGCATTATATTATTTACCATGCATGGCGCAAAGTCGTGCAATATAACCACGGCCAGCAGCAGGATACCGACCGTTATGATTATCACGCTCACCGGGTTTTGCTTCAGAGTATCGATGCCCCGCCACGAGCTCTTCCTGCTGTTTATTGCCAGCGGGATGAGGCTGATTATGACCGCCAGTAATGGGAAGAGGATCACCCATGTAAAGAGGATCGGGTACCAGTAAAGCGGCGTCTGGGATAAGACGGAATAGGCCGCCGGGTTATAGCGGCCCAGGTTTCCCTGTAGTATCCTGCCGGCAAAGTCTATGCATCCCATGATCAAGAAGGGGAGTAACAGGACCAGGGAGATCAGGTTGTAATTGTTCAGTTTAAGGGTTTGTTGCAGGTATTTTTTCATGCCTTCCTTTCGTAGCGCCTCTTCGTGTTCATGGAGTGCACTCAGCAGAGTATCGATGAGTATGCCGGACCAGAAACCAATTCCGACTTTCCCATGCTTCGTCCGTTCTTCTGCGCGCATATCCTGGAATGTGTACATCATTTCCACGCCGAATCTGTTTCGATACGTTTCGGGATATAGAAGCAGCAGCAATTCATAGAACCTGTCGGCTTGATCTTCCACCATCCCGTCTTCGATGAGGTTAATCATGGGCGAGGCTCGCTTTGGTTGTTTTGGGATCCGTGAAAAGGTTCCGTTTCCTCGCAAGTGTTACCGCTCCGTTATATCTTTGCAGCTCGCTTGAAAAGATCGTTTTTCCCTTTTCGGTCAGCTTGTAATATTTGCGCCTTGTTTCATCGGAATCGACTGCCACAATGAGCTTTTCTTCCAGCATACGCTTGATGGCTCCGTACAGCGTGCCCGGGCCCAGCTTCACGTTGCCCTGTGAATCGTTCTCTACCTGTTTCATGATGTCGTACCCGTGGCGGGCTTTTGTGGCGAGCGATAGCAGGATATAAAAGATCTGTGGGGTGAGGGATACGTTGGCGTTGGAAAAGGCTTTTGGTTTGCTCATAAGCCTAGTATATCACTATTCGATATATTGTCAATGGATATATTAAGCGCCGCCGTTCGAACGTGGGTCGAAGGGCGGCGCATGTTTGTGATGAGTATGGTCTGCGGGGGCGGTTCAGGAGGTCGGTGTTCTTTTCGCCTTGAACCTGGAGACCAGCGCGTCTGCCAGGCCGGGGAATAGAAAGGCCGTGATGACCAGCCCGGTCCAGCTGCGAGGCAAAACCATCAAACGCCGCGGGTGATTCACCAGGCGGGCAAGCTGGTCGGCCACATACTCTGTCGGCATCAAGCCGGGATGGTGCGGTGCATCCGGCCGGCCATCCACAATGGCCTTAAGCCGCGGGGTGATCTCGGACGGAGTATAGCCGGGACAGAACGCGGATACATGGATGCCGCTTCCGCGTAATTGGCGGCGCAGCGAATCGGAAAAGCCGAATACGCCGAACTTGGTTGCGCAGTAAACGCTGCTGCCCGGCGGGGCGATCAATCCCTCGATGGATGCCACATTGACAATATGTCCCGACTTCTGCTGCAGCATTGCAGGCAGCACGGCCTGCGCGCATTCCATCGGCGCGATCAGGTTGACTTGCACCTCGGCTCGTAAATTATCCGGCATCAGGTCCACCAGCGGCTCGTCGAAGGACACCCCCGCATTGTTCACCAGCACATCCACCCGCCCCCAGCGCTCAAGCGTGGATTGCACCATGCGCTCGATATCGGTCCGCTGTGTCACATCGGTTTGTACGAGCAGTGCCTCGCTCCCCGCATTCTCGACGTCCTCAGCTACGCCCTTCAACCTGTTCGTACGCCGCGCGGCTAATGTCAGGCAGACTTTCTCGCGAGCGAGTCTGCGCGCAGTGGCTGCACCGATCCCGCTCGATGCGCCGGTGATGATCATGATGGGTTTGTTCATGGGTTTGTCTCTCCCTTAACGGATTTTATGGATGGATAATGCATATCCGTTGTAAAGTTAGCAGCCCTCGAAGCTTTTCTGTCTGCTAATATAAGTATACCCACGCTTTAAAGGGGAACTAAAACCCCGCCGAG
>CAZPCR010000166.1:0-6528 GCA_964585035.1 uncultured Anaerolineaceae bacterium | reverse complement strand
GGTTGAAAAGGGGAGCCCTTTAAGTCTTCAATTTTCGTTTCACCGCTCATGACCAGAACGGTGGTGATGCCGCTCGACTGCCCCAACGCAATATCCGTATACAACCGGTCACCGATCATGGCCAACTGGCTGACTTGAAGGTTCATCTTGAGGGCCGCGGCATCCACGATAAGGCGATTCGGCTTGCCTACAACCAAGTCGGGTTCCCTGCCCGTTGCGGCCATGACGAAGGCGATCATGGCACCTACATCCGGCATAAAGCCGGTTTCGGTGGGACAGTTGAAATCCGGATGAGTAGCGATGTAAGGAACACCGGCTCGTACAAAATCGCATAACGCCCACAGCTTTTGATAGGTAAGGGTTGTGTCGAACCCGAGCACCAGAAATTGAGGTTTCTGCTGAACGAGTCTGAAGCCGTGCTGGCGAAATTCATCTTCCAGGGAGGGGGTACCGACCAAAAAAAGATCGGCTCCGGGATGCTGCTCTTCAAGATAGAGGGCAGTTGCCTCCCCCGAGGTCAGCACCAATTCTTCCGGTATGGGAAGCCCAAGACGACTGATTTTTTCCGCATACTGACGTCGATGTTTGGAGGAATTATTTGTAAGGAAGAGAAACTCTTTCTTTTGCTCGCGCAACAGGTCAATAAAGCGTAAGGCGCCCTCGAGCAGCCGATCACTCAGGTAGAAAGTACCATCCATATCCAAAAGGAAACCACGCACCGCGCTTAATTTCTCGATGTCATTCATCTTGAAATCCTATTCACCTAATGTCCAGTTATTTTTTTCTTTCTTGAGATCCGAGTGGAAGTGAAAGCCCGCAACCCGAGAAGCAGCAGGGATCTACTTGCCTCCGAAGATTGTACCAGTTGAACCATACGATGCGTGCATGCGCTCGGAGAGTCCTTTATGAGTAAATGCTGGTCGGATTGTTACATTTCGCACAGGAGTGGTCAGTAGCCTTTGTGCTAAAATTTACAACCTAACAATGCAACTAAATAAGGAGAAAAATGGTGGATAAATGGGTCGAAGCAATGCAACGAGCCATTCGGGAACTCAACGAGTGGCCCGATAAGACAGTTCAGATTTTTCACCATAATGATTCCGACGGTCTGAGTTCGGGTGCCATACTCACACGCGCATTGGAAAGACAGGGATTCAAGGTCCAACGAACCTGTTTGGAAAAGCCATATCCCGCTGTGCTAAGAAAGGTTTACGAACAGGAGGGAAAGATCCTTATCTTTGCCGATTTTGCAGGGAGGATCGCACCAATGCTCTCCGAATTGAACAAGGGGAGGAATCTGACGTTGATCCTCGACCACCATGTCGCGGAGGCCTCGACCGATCCGCGGGTTTACAATCTTGACCCGGATCTCTTCGGATTAAAAGGAGATCGGGATATTTCGGGTTCGACAACCTGTTATCTTTTTGCCATGACTCTCGATCCGGTCAATCGTGACATGGCCTATATCGCAGCGGTCGGAGCGGTCGGAGACGGTTTTTTTGTAAACGGCGAGTTAGTGAGCCAGAACCGCGAAGTTGCGCTCGAAGCAGTTGAACAGGGAAAGATCGAGATCAGGAAACATGAAAATGGGGAGCTGTACCTGTTGAATAGTCCAAAAGGTCAGATACCCGTTGCTGAATTTGGTGACTATCTTGATATATTGGGGGGAGTGGGTTATTACCAAAAAGGACCGGATATTGGGATCAAAGTTTGCCTTGAAGGAGTTTCAACAACGTCGGACCGGATGGTGGAAAAATTGAAGGCCATCAGGAAAAAAGTGTTTGACAAGGAGATCGAACGGCTTAAATCCGGCGAATTGAATCAGGCACCGCATATCCAGTGGTTCCATGTTGAAAACCGCTTCTTCCCGATGGGCGTGAAAATGATCGGGGCATTCTGCGATGCAATCAAAGATACCACCCTGGTCGATCCCTTGAAATATATTGCAGGATTTCAGATCATCCCCGATGAAATACCAGGCTTCGGCGTTATCACGTTCAACGAAGTGAAGATTTCCATGAGGGTTGCCCCTTATATGGAAGGGGAAATCAGGGCGGGAAGGGCAATGGGACTTAATATATTGCTCCCCGAAGCGACGACCCGACTTGGTGGATTTTCCGATGCATGCCATAGCTTGACCGCTGCCACCACAGTGGCCATTGGAAAAGAAGAAAAACTAATCGCGGAAATGGAAAAAATCATCCAAGGAGAATCGAATGTCTAAAGGAACTGGTTTTGGAAAAACGATCCTGATCGGAGATCAATTTGTCCTGGAAGAAGTACCGGCGATTGTCTCGGCAATTTCGTTCGAAACCGAGGCTACAGTAGAAAGGATCGCCGGCGAAGGATGGACCCTGGAGGACAACAGGAACGAGGTCCCGGGATATAAAGAAAAGAAAAAAGAACAGCAGGCGCGCTCCATTGACAGAATTCTCGAGGTCATGAAGATCGACGTCAAAAAAACCCCGATCAAGATCACCTATGGAGGGACATTATTGGCTGGAAGCGGGGTTGGCGCCAGCGCTGCCAGCTGCGTTTCGCTTGCGCGGGCGTTGAACGTGGAATTCAAATTAGGCCTTCCAATCGAGGAGATCAACCGGATAGCCTGGCAGGGTGAATTTCCTTATCATGGGGTTGCGAGTGGAGTTGATAATACCGCCTCGACTTATGGCGGCCTGCTCCTTTTCCAATTAATAAAAGGTCAACAACATTTCGAAAAAATACCCACACCAAAACCTTTTGAGATCGTATTAGCCAACAGCGGCATCACTGCCAACACGGCACTTTTAGATGAGGTTACTGAGGCGCAAAGGAAAGCCGATCCGGTACTTTTGGCTTCGCGCTTCAAAATCATCACGGGTCAAGCCCATGACATGAAAAAGGCTCTCGAAGCCGGTGACCTGGAAACCGTGGGGAAGATTATGTCGGATAATCACAAACTCCTGACCGAAATGCAGTTTTCCCACGAAATTCTAAACTACTTGTGCAATTTGGCCCTTGAAAAAGGGGCTTTGGGTGCGAAGGTAACCGGAGGCGGCAGAGGAGGCTATATGGTTGCTCTAACCCCCGGTAAAAAACTCCAGGATACGGTGGCTTCGGCATTCGATAAGGAAGGATATAAGGTTATCCGGGCAACGATCGGTGGAAGTTGAACTAAATAGGAGATCACACCGAACGTAAGTATCGATGAATTAGGTGGCTCATGAATCGCAATATCCTCCGGCATCCAACCCTGGATGCCGGAGGATGTTTTCAAGAATCTTTTTTGTTCGCGGTTGTCGAACGAATGAATAACGAATAGTGGAATTTTCCGACATGTTATACTCTGTGCAACTTCTAATAACGGACGGGGTTATTTGTAAGAGACCTTGTCGTTTGGATTAATCTGTGCCGGAAATTGAGTTTAATGAGGATGAGGTTTTATTGCGTGCTTCGCAGGGCGACCGTGATTCATTTGGTCTGCTCTACGAACGTTATATCGACCGCATCTTCAACTATGTTTATTATCGGACCGGGAACACACACGATGCGGAGGACCTGACAGCCCGCGTCTTTCAACGGGCGATGAACCATATACACAATTACACGGACCGCGGTGTCCCATTTTCTGCCTGGTTATATCGTATCGCTCACAACCTGGTCGCGAACTGGCACCGGGACAGAAGCCGGCGGCAGGAAATTCCGCTCAATGAATTGCCGGTGCTGCCTTCCCGGGAGGACCGCCCGGAGACGACGCTGGTCCGCTCACAGGAACAGGACGCGCTACTAAAACTTATCCGCCGACTACCCTCCGAAAGACAAACACTGCTCATCCTTAAGTTTGTCGAGAACATGTCGAATGCAGAGATCGGCGTGATCATGAGACGTAGCGAAGGAGCCGTCAAGAGCCTCTACCATAGGACTCTGCTCTCTTTACGGGACGAACTTGGCGATCAAAACATTAATTTAGAAGGAGATTGAGCTGATGTTGAAGATCGTCACCGACGGCGCGGCCGATATGCCACCCGAGTGGGAAAAAGAATACGACATTGAAGTCATTCCCATCAACATCCTTTTTGGGGAGAAAACATATCTCCAGTATGTTGACATCGATAATGCCGCTTTTTATAAGATGGTGGATGAGACCAAAACGATCCCAAAGACATCACAGCCCTCGCCACATCAGTTTGCAGAGTTTTATAAAAAGATAGCCAAGAAAGGCGATGTAATCATCTCGATCCACGTGACCAGCAAACTCTCGGGCACGTATGCCTCCGCCGTCCAGGCAGCCCAAGATGTAAAAGGCCTGTTCCAGGTTCTACCAATAGACTCCATGGTCGGTTCGGTTGCGATCGGTTTTATGTGCCGGGAGGCCCGAAAGATGGACCGAGCAGGTAAAAGTCCCGAGCAAATTGTTAATAAACTAATGGGCGTTCGTGAACATGTGCGCGCCTTTTTCACCATGGATACCCTCGAATATGCCAAAATGAGCGGACGCGTAGGGGCGGTCCAGGCCGCGATGGCTTCGATCATGAACGTCAAACCGATTGCCATCCTTAAAGATGGTGTGCTCAACATAGCCGAAAAAGTCCGTACACGTAAAGCGTCGGTTGCGCGCATTATCGCAATGGCCGAGGAAGAATTTGGGAGAACGCCTGTCTACCTGGGTGTGCTCCAAGCCAACGACAGACCATCGGGCGAGGCATTAATGGCAGAAGCTAAAGGGCATTTCAACGTAGTGGGTGAGCCTGTACTAACGGATCTTTCGATTTCCGTGGCTGCCAACCTCGGACCGGGAACGGTAGGTTTGGTGTTGTATCCTGTAGAATAAACCGACTTGTAGAGAGCGTTCCTTAAGTAGGAATTTACCGGAGATACAGTATGGGTACGATGTGTACAAAGATTTCGGCTTATTAATACACTTTCTTGGAATATCTCGAACCCTTTTCGATTGAGATTGAGTCTATGATGAACAAGAGTAATAACCCTGACCTTCCAGAAAAACGATTAGATGCGATTGAAGCACATTTAGCCGGGACGCTTAAGCCGGTTGCACCTCGCAAAGATTTTGTCAGACACTTACGAGGGCGAATCCGCCTGCCGGCGCCCGGTGAGATTGCCTTCCGCCTGCACGATTGGCGGACATTACTGCTAGTGTTCGGTGGAGTTTTTTCAGGCGCGCTAATTATTCTCACTGTTGCACGAGCTTTGTATCATTTAGTTGGCAGAAGGAATATTGGATAGGCAAGACCAGTATCTAATGCCGGAAAAAAGACGTGAACAGAGTCAACTCTGTTCACGTCTTTTTTACCAAGGATTTCATGCAAAGGCGGTGAGCAATTACTTTATATCAAATCGATAAGCCCTTGCACAACTTCTTCGCTTCATTGATCAAATCCACATCAACAGGTAATTTAAAATCCTCGTTCACGCGCAACGTCAGATATTCTGCTGATTGGCGAAGCTCGCCTGGAAGGGATGAATCTTGCGCCAGGGAATTAAGTAAATCATAAGCGCTGGGTGTATGGATCGAATGTCCCTGCCGTATGAAATATTCACGGGCTGCGATACCGGCCGCACGGCGGGCGCAGACGCGCGCCTGCCCTTCATTACCGCGGGCACGAGCCTGTTCCGCTTTGTCAAATTCGGCCTGAATTTTTATCTGCCAATCCATAAAAATGATCATCCGTAATCACGAAACAGGTGGGGGACATTTTTCGTGGAATATTGATTATACCTTCGGCGGTATAATGGGCGAGAAATTATTCGGAGGCAGAGATGAGATCACATCTATTTCAATTGTTTGCAGCTTTAGTCGTACTGGTTTTGGCAATCACTGCTTGCGTACTTCCAAGCGCCAATCCCCTTCAATCAGTTGTAGATAATGGCGGGCCAAAGATCGTTACCGGTAAAGTTACTTACACCAATACCTTCTTCACAGACGGAGTCGCTGAGCCGGAGGTGATCCTGGAAGACGAGGGAGGCTTTATTACCCGCAACCGCAAGTTCCTGATCCCCGTCCAATCCCAGGTCATCGGTGAAATCACTTCGGACTTTTATACGTCACCGTTCACATACAGTTTGTCACTACCCGCGGAACCGAACGGCACTTTACACGATGTGAACCACGACGGTAAGACAGATACCGGCGTCATGGTCTTTGCCGTTGCTTATTGGACCAATACCTGGGGCGACCCGTACCTGGAACGTCGCGACCAGGGCGGCGGCGGCTGGTCATCGGACTATGCATCCACCAAAGTAAGCGACAACCGAGATTCTTATCTCGAAGTTTACGGCGGCAAATACCTGGTCTATGCACCGGACGCCAATCAGCAGTTCCCATCCGGTTTTGGGGCTGATAAAAAGCTATTTACCAACGACGATCCGATCATGAACATTCCAGCAGGCTGGTCGGTGGTTAACCTGGATACTACCCCCTTCAGCCTCGATCGCTCCGAGAAGCCGACGATCGACCTTTACGAGGCCGTAGATTCCGCGTTGGATGATTTCTCCAAGCTGTCTTACACCCAGGCTTTTGACAAGATGCTT
>CAZPCR010000165.1:0-6561 GCA_964585035.1 uncultured Anaerolineaceae bacterium | reverse complement strand
AATTCATAGCCAAAGGCGCGGAGTTTTTTCTTCGCATCAATTAAAGACTTTTGGCCAAAGCCCTCTATCGATAATACGGCCTGGTCCCCTGCCGTGAGCTTATCCAGGAACTGACTTACTTCAGTGATCCCGGCTTTCGCCAATGCTTCCGTTGCGCGGCTTGAGAGTCCAAGTTCGGCAATAGGGCGCTCAGGCGATTTCATAGCAACTTCTTTGGCTTTTTTGGTCTCTACATAGGTTTGACGGGCCGACAGCTTCTTATAGAAGCGGTCAACCTGGCCTTCTATGTCGATGATTCTTTGAGCTTCGCCGCTAAAGAATGGATGACAGTTGGAACAAATATCAACACGCAGTTCCTTCTTCGTCGAACCCGTCGTCCAGGTTTTTCCGCATGAGGCGCATGTGACTTTCGCATCCGTATAAAAAGTAGGATGGATTTCGGCTTTCATATTACTTCCCTTCCGTTGTGGGCATTACATTAACGCGTTTACGCCCTCGAACAAGATCGAACATGACTACTCCATCCGCCGTGGCGAACAGGGTGTCGTCTTTTCCGGCGCCGACATTCAGGCCCGGTTTGATTTTCGTGCCGTGTTGGCGAATTAAAATGTTTCCTGACAGGACAAATTGTCCCGCATACCGTTTTACGCCCAAGCGCTGGGAATTAGAATCGCGTCCGTTTCGGCTGGAACCGCCGCCTTTTTTATGAGCCATATTTACCTCACACTCTACTTAGTCGATTTCTTGGTTGAAGAAGATTTTTTTGCTGCAGGTTTCTTCTCTTTCGGGGAAGCGCCGGCTTTCACCTTTTCAGGCTTCTTAGTAGCCGATTTATTCGCAGCAGATTTACTTCGAGCTTTCTTTGGCTCATCCACCGCAGGAACTGCGGCTGGCATCTCATTTTCTGTATTTTCGACTGGCTCCACTTTTTCAGCCTTGCGCTTCTCGCCTGGTTTGCCAATGAAATCTACCGACAGCCGTGAATACTGCTGTCGATGTCCTCCCCTTACACGGATGCGCTTTTTCGGGCTGTATTTAAATCGGAAGACCTTTTCGCCTCGGAAATGTTCAACCACTGTTGCTTTGACTAGGATGTCACTTAAAGTCGGTGTCCCGACCATGAAATCATCCCCGTCTGCCATTAACAATGTTCGCAGTTCAATTTGAACACCCGACTCATCGGACAAACGATCTACTTCGATCATTTGTCCTTCGACGGCTTTATATTGTTTGCCGCCGCTCTCTATGATTGCATATCGCATATTTTCTCCAGTCATTCACTTCGCCGTACGGCCCGCGGGTTACTTTCAACCTTCGCCGGCAGACGGGGAAGCTGGGTTTGCAAAAGATCGCCCTGGCAAATTCCTGCCAGGGCAGAAGCGGACGATATTATACATGGGGGCGAATTTTATGTCAACAGTTTTAGTTTTCGGGAATTGTCTGGCATGGAAATCGCCCATTAATCAATCCTCATTTCAATCTGCAGCTATCCGGGCAAATTGCACAGAAGAGTGGTTGACAAACAGTGTGCAATCATTTATCCTGCAATGGTCACCAACGAAAAGGAGAAGAATGAATAAACCAGGTTTAACCGGTATAGGATTGCGTCAGGGTTTACTGTGGGCAATCCCTGCTTTGATTGTAGGTATTCTCCTTTCGCTTCTGATCCCAAAACCCGTAATTGGCGTAATCCGTTTGGATGACGCGATATACGCATCCACCGCCAAAGACCTTATTTCGCAGATTGACTATGCCCGTGATAACCCCGACGTGCGGGCTGTTGTTCTAATACTCGATAGCCCGGGCGGAACGGTCGTGGATACCGAAGCGGTCTATATGGAGTTGGCGCGGCTGAGACAAACCAAGCCGGTGGTGACTTGGGTTAGCGGGATGGCAGCCAGCGGCGCATTTTATCTTTCATCGGGGACGGATTATATTGTTGCTGTACCGGCTTCGGAGGTCGGCAATATAGGCGTGATCGGATATCTGCCGGCTAGTCCTAGCGTTCTTGAGGACACCATCTCCACCGGCCCATATAAACTTTGGGGCTCACCGCGCGATACAACCGTGCGCGAGATTGAAATGCTTAAACAGGGATTTTATCAAGCCGTCACATTGGGTCGCGGTAGTCGCTTGAAAGTAGGACCCGAGACAGTATTGCGAGGCCAGATCTGGCCTGCCAGCGAAGCCCTGCATATGGGTTTGATTGATCAGCTGGGTTCTGAGACAGATGCCTATGACAAGGCCGCCAGATTGGCTCATCTTTGGCATTATCAGGCAATTGATCTTTATATGCCTGCTGCATACGTTCAGACGCCGAGTGCATTGGGATTCTTTCTTCAGTCAAAAGATGGTGTCAAGCTGCCTTATCCTTCCGAACCGGGGATTTATATGTTGTATATTCCGACATTGCCGATCGAACAGAAGTAGGAGGTTGATATGGATCGAAAAATCTTCTGGGTCGCATTGGCGGCTCTTGTTCTACCAATCATCATCCGTCTTGTCTGGTTTTTTCCCGGCTTTAATTTTCCACGCTCGATCGCCACTCCGGATTATGCAAATTTGAAACCTCCGGAAGCTCCTGTTTCCACTACACAAGTGGAAGCCGTAAAACAATTGGGTGGTGTGGTTGTGGTCGACTACGCTCACACCAATCAGTTCCAACCGGGCGAGATCCAGACACTTACAGATGCCCTGACCCAACGCGGCGCGCAGGTCGAATTTGCTTCGGATCAAACGACGTTGGCTGTACAACTTAAGGTTGCCAGTGCATATGTTGTAATTTCACCATCCACCCCGTTCGCCTCTGACGATATCCAGCTTGTCACAGATTTCGTCAGCCGCGGCGGCCGGTTGGCTGTTTTTACGGACGCAACCCGCGGTCAGGTTATGTATGATTTCTCGGGCAATCCGGTTGGTAACACCCCTGACGTCGATTCCGCCAATCCATTGCTTGAACCTTTCGGCATCACGATCAACGGAGATTATCTTTATAATCTCGTCGAGAATGAAGGGAACTTCCGCAACGTATATTTCAAGTCCTTTGGAAAATCGGATCTTACCTGGGGGTTGAGCAAAATTGCCTTGTACGGAACTCATTCAGTGGAAACAGATTCGGGTTTGCCGTTATTTATTGGCGACGACAAGACCCTCTCCTCTACTACCGATGCGACACCTTCGAATTATCCCAAAGAAGGGTGGTCGGCAGCCGTCCTGAGCAAAGACGGTAACGTCCTCGCTGCCGGCGATTTCACCTTTCTGATGGCGCCCTATAACACTGTCGGAGATAATTCTTCGCTGATCAGCAACATCGCGGACTTTCTATTAAGTGGCCAAAGAAAAGATGTGCTCACGGACTTCCCATATATTTTCAACGGGACGACTGTGGATATCCTTCCAACTTCGAATATACAATTGACCGCCGGGATGACCGGCGCGCTTTCCAAGCTTCAGGCGCAGTTGGCTGCTACCGGTATAGAGCTCAAGGTTGTCAAGGACAACCCCACCGATGACAACCTGATTGTCCTGGGTACGTTTTCTTCAAGCGACGACTTGACCAAATATGTGGAACCTTTTAATGTGAAGTTGGATGATTCGAGCGAATATGTCGATATCCCACAATTCGGAAAACTTGGAAGGTCCGGGAATGGGGTGTTACTTTTTAGCCATTCGGACAAAGGCACCACACTCGTCTTGCTGGCTAATACCGAAGACGATGTGACCACACTCATGGACACGCTCAGCAGCGGAGACCTCTCCACCTGCCTGATTCAGGGTGACGTGGGCCTTTGCAGCATAGGTACAGGTAGCAGTTTCTCCGAGGGGGGCACCTCCACACCCTTTTTAAATGATTTTCTAACACCTGAAGCAACTCCCATTCATAAAGAGGCTACGGCTACACCGACACCTTCAGGTTAATTGTATTTTATTAAATTTAAATAAGGAGAAGAGAATGGTTGAATCTACTGAGATTGGCTCTGTTCCAGGTTATCTCGCCAAACCTGATGGTGTTGGCCCATGGCCTGCACTGGTCGTGATTCAGGAATGGTGGGGTCTCACTGACCATATCAAGTCGGTGGCCGATCGTTTCGGTTCGGCTGGCTATTTCTCTTTTGCTCCGGACCTCTATCATGGTGAATTGGCGCCGTTAGGAGATGCAGAAAAAGCCACGGTGTTGGTTCAGAAATACGCACCGACCGGGCTCGCAGATCTGCAAAAAGTCTTCGATGCACTTAAGGATCACCCTGACTGCTCCGGCAAAGTAGGCAGTGTCGGGTTTTGCTTTGGGGGTCGAATGTCACTCGCTCTTGGCATTAACCGGCCTCTTGATGCAGTTTGTACTTTTTATGGCGGCGGGATGCAGCAGTTATTCGACCAGCTCGGCAGTCTCAAATCCCCCGTTTTGGGCCTTTTCGGCGATAACGACAAATCCATTCCAGTCGGGACCATCGAAGAGTTTGATAAATTGCTTGCCAAAATCGGGATTGAGCACGAGGTCATTGTTTACCCCAACTCCGGCCATGCTTTCTTTAGAGATAACGATCCCACTTCCTACCGCCCTGAGGCCGCCAAGGATGCCTGGCAGCGGGTAACAAAATTCCTTGCAAAAAACCTGAATTAGGATCGATCTTCTGAATTAATATTGATCCATAACTAAAAGCTTCAAAAACGAGATTTTTTGGTTTTCTTCGTGCTTGTAGGGAGCTTTGCGGTTAAATCCCTTGCCTGATATTAATTTGGAAAACCCCTGATAGGTACATCGATATTTATTGACAAATAGCCATCCTTCCTTTACCCTCAATGGATGGTGGAGCTAACAACTGACCAGCGCCAGGTAATCAAGGCTGCGATAAACGGTAAGCTATTTCTTTCTGGCCCGGCGGGGACAGGGAAATCAACAGCGGGTGTCGAACGATTAAGATATCTGCTTGCCAATGGCATCCCGGGTGAATCCATCCTTGTTCTAACCCCCCAACGAACACTGCAAGAACCATTTCTCGAGATCATTCATTCGCCTGAAACCCGAGCGGGTGGAGTAGTGACCCCTGCCACTATCGGCGGTTTGGCGCGTCGTATGTGCGATCTGTTTTGGCCGTTGGTTGCCGAGTCATCCGGTTTTGGCGATCCCGGACAACCGCCGATCTTTTTGACGCTCGAAACCGCACAATATTATATGGCTCACATCGCACGACCTCTGATCGACCAGGGCTATTTCGAGTCGGTAACGATCGAGCGCAACCGCCTTTATTCACAGATCATCGATAATCTGAACAAGTCCGCTTCCGTAGGGTTCCCCTATACGGAGATTGGTTCACGATTGGACTCTGCCTGGTATGGTGACCCGGCTCAACGACGTGTGTATGCAGATGCACAGGACTGCGCCTCACGCTTCCGTGAGTTTTGTCTTGCTCATAACTTATTGGATTTTTCTTTACAGCTCGAGATCTTTTTGTCTCAATTATGGCCGGATCCGATTGTCCACAATTTTCTCACCCAGAATTATCGACATCTCATCTATGACAACCTGGAAGAGGACGTCCCACGCGCTCATGATTTGCTGCGTGAATGGCTGCCTGAATTCGAGTCTGCTCTTCTAATATACGACCAAGGCGCAGGCTACCGGCGCTTTCTCGGCGCGGACGTGGATTCTGCCTGGGCTTTGCGCGACCTTTGCAACGACCAAGTTACGTTCCAGTATAGTTTTGTCAATTCCGGGAACATCGCGAAATTAGAAAGATCCCTTTCAGAGGCGCTTACAACGGTTCCGTCTTTTCTTAACGATGAACAGGATGATGATGGAAAAGTTCGCGATGGCCTAACCATTATTCAAACGCGGTTTTATCCTGAATTATTGACCGTGATAAGTGCAGAGGTTAAACGTCTCATTGATGAAGGATTGCCGCCCTCTGAGATCGTGGTCATCGCGCCTTATCTTTCAGATGCCCTGCGCTTTTCCCTTACAGACCGTCTTGAGGAGAACGGCATACTGTGGCGTTCACACCGGCCATCACGCTCTCTACACGATGAACCCGCCAGCCATTCCCTTCTGACACTGGCTGCGCTTGCCCATCCGGCCTGGAATATCC
The DNA here is from genome assembly GCA_964585035.1 of uncultured Anaerolineaceae bacterium. Classification (GTDB taxonomy): domain Bacteria; phylum Chloroflexota; class Anaerolineae; order Anaerolineales; family Villigracilaceae; genus Fen-1038. Next base: position 475 of record CAZPCR010000165.1, on the reverse strand, counting down.
ATCCGCAAAAACCGGACGTGGCCTACGCCTTGATGCAGTCCATCGAGGGCCTCGATTTGGTTCGAGCTCAACTGCTTACCGAAATCGTTTATCACCAACGTGACCTTTTACTTGCGCCTTTCGATGGCATCAAAGTCGATGTCCAGGAACGGATCACCTTTTCCATTGGGAATCGATATTCGCGTTTGCGTGAAACGCTCCTCGCTTCTCGAGATTCTGATTTGCTGCCATTGGATCATTTCCTCAGGAAACTTTTTGGTGAATTACTTTCCCAACCGGGCTTTGGATTTCATCGCAATCTCGATGCGGCCCGCGTCGCCGCCAGTTTGATCGAGTCTATCCAAAAGTTCCGGCAGGTTATGGAGCCGGCCCTTGACTACAACAGTCTGGGGAGGGAATATATCTCGATGCTTAATGATGGCGTGATATCCGCCCAGTATCTCGAGTCTTGGAAGGTGGAAAGTGAGGATGCGGT
>CAZPCR010000164.1:0-6573 GCA_964585035.1 uncultured Anaerolineaceae bacterium | reverse complement strand
ATGAAAACGCAGTCAAAATATTCGCCTGCCCGCTTGAACCTTCCGACCTGTAGAAAAAAATCTGCTGCGATGAAATCCTCTTTATGGATCGAATAGCCGTTGAGAGTGTATGACTGTTTTGCCAGGTTCAAAAATTGACGATTGATATCCAACTGGACGACTCGGCTCACTCCGCCCGCGAGGGCCGCCACACCAAAACTGCCGGTGTAGGCAAACGTATTTAATACGGATTTGTTTTTAAGGTTTTCCACCGCCCACTTGCGTACGTTGCGCGTGTCGAGATATAAGCTCGCGTCGCGGTTCATTGTCAGGTCGACCGCGTACCATACGCCATGCTCTTTAATCCTGTGATCGGGGATAGTTCCAAATATCAGCCTGCCGCGCTTCCCAGCTTGTGTACTATCATTGCGAGTCTTAACGATGCCTGCCCGCAGCCATGTTAATTGGGTTTGCAAAAAATCACGTGCTTCATTTATATATTTAAGGCCCTGTTCGGGAGGATCAGAGTAATTGTTAAGAACAAGAGTGGCTGCATACAAATCCACAACCAGCTGCGGACAGCCTTCGGTGAACCCATTGAAGAGCCTGAAAGCTGTTTCATGGCGCGAGTCGAATAAAGACTCCCGCGCAGCGAAAGAACGATCAAGCAGCTCGGATAGCGATGGTTGAATCATATTATGCAGTTTCCGGTGCTGCTCGTGCACTGCTGACGGCATTGAGCGCTACACCGCAGAGGACGATCAGCCCCCCGATGAGGGCGAACAGCCCCGGCTGTTCGCCGATGAACAGGAATACCCAGATGGGGTTCAACACCGGCTCGAGCGTGCTGATAAGAGTGGCCTCCAGGGCGGGGATATGTTTGATCGCCGCTGAGAAGAACACGAAGGATAAGCCTATCTGGAAAACGCCAAGATACAAAATAATCAACCAGTTTGTCACCGTCCAGGACTCTTTGAGGACGAACGGAAAACCGACAATGGCCATGAAGAAATGCGCAATGAGAATACTCTCGGCGGGTGAGCCATCTTTTTGTGCGCGCAAGGCTACCGTCATGAAAGCCAGCGTGATGCCGCTCAGGACCGCCAGGAGGTTCCCGTATAAACCGTCCAGGCTAAGCTTATCGCCAAAGAAGAGAAACATACCCGAGAAGATAATGACCATTGAAATCCAATCCACACGAGTGGGTTTTTCATGCAAGAACCACGCCGCCAGCAGGATAATATAAACCGGAGCGGTGTATTGGAGGAAGATGGCGTTGGCGGCGGTTGTCAATTTGGTGGCGAAGACGAACAGGGAGGCAGTCAGGATATGACCAACCGCTGCAAGGACCTTCCAGCGCGTCCATTTTGTGGGGATGCGGCGCACATAAATTAACATTACGATGCTCGAAAAAATACTGCGTCCGCCCAGAATGGCGAGCGGTCCCCAGCTTGTGATCTTGATCATCAAACCGCCGGTACTCCATAGGATAGCGGCCAATATCACGAAAAGAATTGCTTTGCGTCGTTCATAAAGAGTATCCATTGAATGGTCTGCTCATGCAGGTACTTCGTTGTAGACCCTTATGAGCAAAAGCTGCCTTTCCAAGAGAGAGTTTCTTGAGTGAGAATTTACCAAGGATACCCCACGAGTACGATGTGAAAAGAGATATTTTAAATTTTCATATTATTTATATCCATTTGTCCAGTCTGTCAGAGCAAATAGATATTGGATTTCGATCAACGTCCGGTTTCCAATGAGAAATCTCAACTCGGTTGATAATATTGCAGACCGTATCCTTTATATCCGTCCCAAGCTGAAAGCTTGGGACTAAAAATCCCGAAAAAAGAATATGCGCAGGGCGTACACCTTGCCCATATTCTTTTTTCGGATACTTCTTGCCAGGGCTTTGTGGATAGATCACTTTTAATATATTTCCTTGTCAGTCCAGTTTTTTTATATTTTTAGGATTGAACACGGAAACCAGGTCGGTCAGGCCACCTTGTACGGATTGGACAGGTGTATCCAACTCCACCCAATAGAAACTGCGGTGTTCGGAGTAAGGGTCGATACGTACCAGCGCACCGTCAAACCAGCCCTCGCTCTTCCAGAAATTTGAATCGAGGAAGACGCTTACGCGGTCACCGATATGCAAGGCATCGGTCATCGCCGGATCATTCCGGACGATAGGGGGCTTCCAGTTCAATATCCCCGACATACTCCGGGAGATCTTTATGTCCCAGCATCTGGCGAATGGCCTGGACCTCGCCGGTGTGATACCAGTAATGGTAGGTGACGCGGCGCAATGCTGAACCGACAGTTTGTCCTACCGATTTTCCATCACGCAGCAGGTCAATTTGTAACGTCTCTGTGTTCAGACGATCGAGATAGGGATCGGCCGCTTTCGTGACCGTTTGCCAGGTTTCCAGCATCTCTTCCAATGAGGACGTGCTCATCAGTGCGCCGTAGGCAAAAATTTCATTCAATTTTGGAAATAGGATTTTGCCCTGCGCCAGTTCGAGCCAGTAGCGGTGTTCATGCCAGGCCATGTGCCCCACTGTCCAACTAATGCAGTTCATCGGCCCAAAATGCTGTGCTGCATCGGCTTCGGAGATGTCTTGCAGGCCGCGCAGCCATTCGCTGCGGGTGAAGCGATATTGGTCGATCAGCGGGTGGGTCATCCTTTTCTCCTTGGATCCGGGTGCAAGCCAGCCGGTATTATATCTCTCAAAGGAGGAATAGGATTTGGAATTTGATCCGTAGGAAGATTACCTATCTGGCTTTTGCTATCATCAACCAGTCCCAGGGGAATGGTTCGCCCATACAACCAGGCAAGCGTTCATCTTCCATCTCGATCTTCGAGTCTTATTCCACTTTAAAGTTTAAGGTTCAAGGTTTAATGGGATGAGAATTTTTTAGTTGGAATTAATTTTTATTTTTTTCGATTAAAAAAATAGTTGTTTATAAGTCTTTATACTTGTCCTATGATTTTCGGGGACTCAGCCCCCGAAAGAGCAATAGGGTCTTAAGACAATAAGTTACATCCATATATGGTTGAGAGCAATGTAAAAAAAGGCTTCCGAAATCTCAAGGATTTCGGAAGCCTGGTTGATCAAGTTGTATACAGATGGTTAAGGTGTAGGCGTTGACGCGATCGCTGCGCCGACCCAGGTGAAGTCTCTCTTATCGCTGGCTGCGCCGGCACTATCCCAAATGGCCTGACCTTGTGCGTCGCTTCCATCCTGCCGTACTGGAGCGACCCACCAGCGCATTACATGAGCCACGTTGGCTTTCGGCCGGAACGAAGCCGGGACGATATATTTGGTATCGGTCACGTAGTCAACGATACGGCTGCCCTGACCGGCGGTTATGTCCTCGACAATGACCTGATAGGCTTCATTATCACGCAGGGTGCCAATCGAAGCCCACTGCAGCGTAACGATATCGTTGGCCAGAGTGAAGGCCGCACCATCACCGGGTAAGAGCAGGTTCGGGGCAGGATACGGTGGAGGAATTGTAGCAGTCGGTGTTGGGCCGGGAGTAGCAGCACGAGCGCACAATGGGACTGTGAGTGTTTGCCCAACAAATACATTGTCGGTCGCCAGACCATTGAAATCCTTGATGGACTGCATTGGGACGGCATAGTTAAGGGCAATGCTCGAAAGGGTGTCATTCGCCTGCACAGTTATTACCACTTTTTGGCAGGCCGCCTGGGTTTGATCCACGGGCTGCAGGGTATTGGTTGCCACTGGCAGGGGCGTGGCAGTCGGGAATGGGATTTTTAACTTTTGTCCGACGACAAGGTTGTTGCATGAAGCCGGTAAATTGTTCAAGATAATGATGCTGTTCGTCGAGACACCAAATTGAACAGCTATTCCGCCACAAGTATCCCCTGAATTGATCGTGTAACTAAACGGAGGTTGTTCAGTTACTGTCGGAGCTAAAGTAGGGAGCTGCGTGTCGGTGGGTGAGGGGGATGGGGCCGGAGTATCGGTTTGGGTCGGAACTTCCGTGGGATTAACCACGCGTTTTGTGGCACTCAAACCGGCGTATACAACCGTCGCACCTACCGCCAGGAACAGGACCAGCAAGCCCAATGCAACCGGCAGGCTGAGCGTGACTTCCGGCATACGCGTAGCCTGGATCGACCTATCCGCCTGTTTGGCCGAAGGCACCGAAGAAGATTTTGGTTTCTGGCTCAGGTCTGTGCCGCACACGGGGCAACGCACGGCTGTATCAGACAGGCGCGTACCACAGGTGGGGCAGACTTGAGTTTTTTGAGACGGGTTATCGGGGCTCATACGGGCGCAAATTATACACCAGAACAAAATCTGATAAATAATATCCCTAATGCACTAAAGACTTCTACATTGAACATTGCGCAAACAAGATTTAACGCGAAGACGCGCCCCATAGGGACATCCAAGAATGGGAACCGGAATTTCATAATATTATTTCTGTTCTTTGATGGGTTGTGTGTTGGAGCGCGGTGGCAGGGTGGTAACCAGGACCTTATCAACGCGGCGGCCATCCATATCCATGACTTCGAAGCGCATACCGTTCCACTCAAAGTGATCGGCGGCCTGCGGCACGCGTCCCAAGGTGGTCATCACGAAACCGCTCAAGGTTTCGTATTCATCCTCATGCGGCAGTTTCTGGAGGTTGAAGATCTCCTTGAAATCGTCCATTTCCAACATGCCGTCCAGCAGCCAGGACCCGTCCTGGCGCTGGGTGGCCTGCGGTTCGGCTTCGATGTCGCCGACGATCTCTTCGATGATGTCGTTGAGGGTGAGCAGGCCCTGCAAGCCTCCGAACTCATCGATGACCAGCATCAGCTCGGCATTCTTCTCCTTGAAGACTTCAAGCGCGCGCGAAGCGAACATTGTCTCAGGCACGTAAAAAGCCGGCCGCAGTTTATCCTTGAGCTTGAAGTTTTCGCTCGAAAGCCCCGGAGGTGCAAGCAGGTCGCGGGCTTTGACGATGCCGAGGACGGTATCGAGGTTATCCTGGCATACCGGGAAGCGAGAATACGGACTTTCCACGATCTTATTACGGATCTCGTCGGGGGAGTCTTTAATATCGAGCCAGATAATTTCGGTGCGGGGCGTCATGAGGGAGTAAATACGCGAATCGCTCAAGCTGAAAATGCCCTCCACCATATCCTGCTCGGATTCTTCTATCACCCCTGCTTCCGTGCCCTGGTCGATCATGAGCTGGATCTCTTCTTCCGTTACGGGCGGTTCATCCGTAGGTTTGATCCCCATTACCTTCAGCGCAAATTCAGTACTGAGACCCAACAACCATACCAGCGGATTGAATAATTTTGAAACAAATAACATGGGGCCGGAAATGGCCGCTGCTATCCTTTCGGGTTGGTGTAACGCCAGACGTTTGGGAATCAATTCGCCGACCAGCAGGGTCAGGCTGGTGATAAGCACCACGACGATGCCGAAAGCCAGCGAACTTGCATACGGACTGACCAGCGGCCAGAGCAGAAACAGTTTGGCCAGTGGGGGAGAGAATACCGAACCACCAAATGCGCCTAACAACACGCTGACGAGCGTGATCCCGATCTGTACGGTGGATAGAAAAACCGAAGGATTCTGCGCCAAGACGAGGGCAGCGCCGGCGCGCTTATTTCCCTCGTTGGCAAGCTGCTGTAAGCGCGCCTTCCGTGATGAGACGACCGCCATCTCCGACATCACAAATATGCCGTTAAGGAGAAGTAAAAATAAAAGTATTAAGATTTCGATGAAATAAGCTGACATAAATCGATGTTTATCATCCAACAGGAGAGGACTTCTACTTTATCTATTTTACCCGAATCCCTTTGCCTGCTTTAACTATTCCAATCGGCCAGACCGGTTGGCTCAATTCGTCGGCGCGTTTCGTGAATGCAGCAAGCTGATTTTCCGACACACCGAGCAACAGGCCACCACTGGTCTGCGGATCGAAGAGCATCATCCGGGCAAGCTCATCGATCCCTTCATCAAATTGGACCCGCGGCCCAAAATAGGAGCGGTTGTCGAATAGTCCGCCGGCAAAGGTGCCCAACTCGGCATACTTACGCGCACCACTAACAAAAGGAACCTCGCTGTAATCGATCTCCAGCGCAAGACCGGCGCCTCCTGCCATTTCCGACCCGTGACCGAGAAGGCCGAAGCCGGTAACATCCGTGCCACCATGCAGGTTGAATTCAAGGGCCAATTGCCCTGCCGTTTTATTGAGGCGAGTCATCCACTTTACAACTTCTTCCACATCTTTTTCTTCAGCCTGTTCGCGTTTCAAGGCAGTGGTTGTCAGGCCGAAGCCGAGCGGTTTTGTTAGCACCAGCACATCACCCGCTTTAAGTCCACTTTTACTCAACATTTTGTGCGGGTCAACGAAACCGATCACGACCAGCCCGTATTTCGGTTCCTTGTCTTTGACAGTATGTCCGCCGGCGATGACAACCCCGGCCTCACGCGCTTTCTCTGCGCCGCCGCGCAGGATTTCGGTAACCAGGTCCGCCGGCAAGTCTTCAGGAAGGGCCGCAATGTTCAAGGCCATGAAAGGTGTGCCGCCCATGGCGTAGATATCCGAGAGGCTGTTGGC
>CAZPCR010000163.1:0-6574 GCA_964585035.1 uncultured Anaerolineaceae bacterium | reverse complement strand
TGGTCCAGAGCCGCTGCATTCGGGTTGGAATATGGAAATTCCTTTGTAATTAGGATGCTTTCCTTTGCGTCCAGCACAAAATTAAGGAAGGCCATGGCCGCATCGGCATGCGGTGCATTCTTCGGGATGACAAGGTTATCGAACCAAAGCCCACAACCTTCCGTTGGACATATGTAGGCGACGTTGGGATCCTCCCGATAGGCAAGTGTGGCATTGCCGTTGTAAACAAGACCAGCCCAGGCCTCTCCGGTGATTATTGAGGTTTCAGGATCATCGCTATTGAATAGGAGAATATTCGGTTTCAGATCGACCAGCTTTTGTTCGGCTTGTTTAAGTTGTTGAGGATCGGTTGAATTTTTATCAAACCCAAGGACTTGCAATGCAACGCCTGTCACTTCGCGCTCATCGTCAAGAAGGACCAGGCGGCCTTTAAATCTTGGATCCCATAAATCCGCCCAACTCTTGGGTTCGAACGGCACTTTCTTTTTATCATAGACTAGGGCTGTCGTCCCCCATTGATACGGAACGGAATAATTATTACCCGGGTCGTAATATTGGTTCGTAAAACGCTTATCAAGGTTGGCAAAATTAGGGATCTGGCTCAGATCTATTTTCTCCAACATGCCTTGTTTGATCATGATATCTACCGCATAATCGCTTGGAATACTCACATCGTAGCCCGATGCGCCCGCCTGTAATTTTGCAAGCATTTCCTCGTTGGATGAATAGGTATCATAGTTGACCTTTATGCCGTATTTTGCGGTGAAATCATCCAGCAGTTGTTGAGGTACGTAATCTGACCAGGCATATAGATTTAATGATTTAGAGGTGGGAGCCTTGAGGGTTGCTACTGTTGTGGCTGTCGCCGTAGTTGATGCCGAAGTCGATGCAGGCACTGGCGTTGATACGGCTGGCGGGACGGGTGATGGCACTGATGTTGGTTCTGGTGTGGGTGCTGAACACGCTGACAAGAGCATAACCATTAGCGCGATCAGCGTAACAAAACGGTAAATCTTCATTCTTCCTCCATTTGGTTGATTCCTTTATGAATTACGACTCTGAACAATTTGGCCTATGAGCAGGACTACGAACACGGTCAATACCCATAATGTGGACAGGGCATTCACTTCGGGTGTGACCATGAAACGTACCATAGAAAAAACCCTCAACGGAAGAGTGGTGGATCCCGGGCCGGCTGTGAAATATGTGATGACATAATCGTCGAGGGACAACGTTAAAGCTAACATTGCGCCAGACAAGACGCCCGGCAGTATCGTCGGAAGAGTTACGCGCCAGAAAGTCTTCATTTCATTTGCGCCCAGGTCCATGGCGGCTTCATCAATGGCATTATCATATCCATGCAGCCGTGCACGGACAACCAGGGTCACAAAGGGTATATTGAATGCGATATGAGCCAATGTGATGGTTACTAAACCCAGTGTAAAATGGATCATGACAAAAAACACCAACAGGGAGATCCCCATTACCACTTCCGGAATGACGATGGGTATGTACATCAGGGTTTCAGATGCAGCATATCCTGGAAAGCGGTAACGCTGCATAGCCAGAGCTGCCAGGGTCCCTACCAGGGTTGCAACTAAAGTGGATATTATGGCGATGATCAGGGTGTTCTGGGTTGCTTGAATAATATCCTGATCACGAAACAGAACACTGTACCAGGATAAGGTGAATCCTTCCCAACGAATGTTCAATTTCATTGTGTTAAACGAAAAAATGATAAGAATTAATATTGGAATATAGATATAGAGGTACGCGATAATGGTATAGATGCGTAACCAGATGGGCGGTTTCTTCTCGCTCATACCAGCAAATCCTCACCAAAGCCCGCTTTTCGAGTGTAATACAAGGTAAACACCATCGTAAGAACCATAAGGATCATGGAGGCGGCTGCACCGAAGGGCCAATCGCGGGCTGTTAGAAACTGATTGCGGATCACGTTACCGATCAGGATTGTCTTCGCTCCGCCCATTAAATCAGGGATGACAAACATACCCAAGGCAGGAATAAAAACTAGGATTGTTCCGGCAATGATACCGGGAACACTAAGAGGTAAAGTCACCCGTAGGAAAACTTTCCAGGGTGGAGCACCCAGGTCCGCCGCCGCTTCCAAAAGAGAAAATTCAATCTTTTCTAAAGATGAATAGAGCGGCAGTATCATGAATGGAAGGAACTCATAAATCATTCCGATCATTACCGCAGTTGGAGTGTATAGCAGGTTAAGGGACCCTTGTGTGATATGAGCCCACTGAAGGACATCATCCAGAAATCCGCCTGCGCGCAGGATCATGATCCAGGCATAAATACGGATAATGAAATTTGTCCAAAAGGGTACTAAGATTAAGAAGAGCAGGAGAGAACGCTGGCGTGCCGGGGCGCGGGCGATATAATAAGCAAGGGGATAACCGATTAGAATGCATAAAACAGTCGTTTCTATGCCCACCTCCAGCGAATAAAATAGTATTCGTCCATAAATGGGGTCAAGTAACCGGGTGTAGTTCGATGGATTGAATTTGAAAACAACGTCCCCATACGTCCCCCGGGAAAGGAAACTCAGCACGACCACTAAGAGCAAAGGGAGAACCATCAAAAGAAATAAATAGATGTTTGCCGGCGAAATAAGTAGCAATCCCTGGGCAACCCGGTTCTCACGAATCGTCTTCATGAGCGGGACCCTTTTATTATTTTCTTCAGTATGCGTGGTTGTCATGATTCCCCTCCATTCAACATCAAATTATTGTCGGAAAGTATGTTAATCCGTATCAATTGATAAGTAGAAGGAATTTTATTTGACTTCATTATCATTCCTAATCCTTGGGTAGGATCACTGTATTTTCAGGGATAAGGGACAACCATACCTTCTCACCCTTGCGGTAAAAAGCATTCGGGTCAACGGTGGAAATACGATTCTGATCCCATACCTTGATGGTCTGTCCCCGTACATCCAGGTAAACGTGTGTATCCGATCCGATATAGGTGCTTCTAACTACAATACCTTCCAGGCTGTTTTGCTTGGTTACCGGTTCTTCAATTAATTGGATTTTTTCGGGACGAATGGACACAGCTACATCATCTCCCGCTTGAACCTTGGCCGTTGCAATTCCAGTTAACTCTTGCTCCCAAGCGTGGATGGTTACAACAGCTTTTTCTCCGGTAACGGATTTCACTTTTCCTTCAAGAAAGTTTGTCTCGCCAATAAAATCCGCCACGAAACGGCTTGTCGGGCGTTCGTATATTTCGACGGCCGGTCCCATTTGCAATACCTTGCCATGACTCATCACAGCAATTCGGTCCGACATCGTTAAGGCTTCTTCCTGGTCATGGGTCACATAAATGAATGTGATTCCCAATTGTTGTTGCAAGGACTTTAATTCAAGTTGCATTTCCTTCCGCAATTTTAAGTCGAGCGCGCCAAGCGGTTCGTCAAGCAAAAGAACAAGGGGGGTTTTAACCAGCGCACGTGCCAGGGCAACGCGTTGTTGCTGCCCTCCTGAAAGTTGTTTTGGGCGGCGTCTGTCCATCCCCTTTAACTGAACCATCTCTAGCACCCGGCCTACGCGTTTCGAGATTTCGTCCTTTGACACGCCTTCCATTTCAAGGCCAAAAGCTACATTCTGATATACAGTCAAATGCTGAAATAAGGCATAACTCTGGAAAACAGTATTGACGGTCCTTTGATAGGGAGGCGTATGTCCGATAGGTTTACCCCCGATATAAACCTCCCCCTCTGTCGGCCACTCAAATCCCGCAATCAAGCGGAGCGACGTGGTTTTGCCACAGCCTGATGAACCGAGCATGGAGAAGAATTCACCATTTTTGATCTGCATGGTGACATGATCCACCGCGGCTAACTCATTACCCTCAGGTGTTATGAATTTCTTTACAACATCCCGCAATTCAATCGCATAATCACTGGTCATTTACAAGACTCCTGGATATGAATGAAATCGACCTACAATTTTATAAAGTTGTATAAACGTCCTTCAAAGTTTCATTAAGACGATCAAGCAGTATGTCCAACTGCTCATAAGAAATAATCAAGGGTGGTTCTACGCGCAGGGTCTGGGAGCTGATCAGTGTTCCAGCCACCAGGACAGATCTTTTGAAAAGTCCGGCCGCCACTTTATAACCGATCTCGGGGTTACGAAAATGCATGCCGATCAACATGCCTTTGCCGGTTATTTTCTCATAAATCTCTGGATATTGCGTAGCCAACTCTTGTAATTTTGGTATCAGATAATCCCCTTTCGCCGCGGCCTGTTCCCAGAGCCTGTCGCGTAATGTAACCTGGATGGCAGCAATGGCGGCCGCGCACGCCAGAGCACCGCCACCGGTCGTTGTCGTATGTACGAACGGGTTTGGACGCATCATCACTTGCCATATTTCTTCTGTGGAACTAAACGCGCTCACCGGCATTACACCTCCCCCGAGTGATTTTGCTGTAGCAAGAATATCGGGTACTACTCCCCAATGGTCGAGTCCCCACATCTTACCTGTGCGGCCCAATCCTGTTTGGACTTCGTCAGCAATCAATAACACGTTATAAGAGGTTGTAATTTCCCGTACACGGGGCCAAAAATCATCAGGCGGCACAATGGCACCCGCTTCACCTTGTATGGGTTCGAACATAACTGCCGCGATACCCACACCTACTTTTTTACAGACATCCAATTGTTTTTCAACTGCGTCTGCATCGCCGAACGGGACGTGATAAACCGGCCCGCCATACAGGATCCCCGCCGGCTCGCGGAAATCCGATTTGCCCATCATCGAAAGCGCGCCCATCGTTTTGCCATGGAAGGCTTTGGTAGCTACGATGAACCCCGGCTTTTTCGTATACATTTTTGCTAACTTGATGGAGCCTTCAATCGCTTCTGTCCCCGATGCAGCAAAGAAGGAATATTTCAAATTTCCCGGCGTGATTTGCGCCATGATGTTCGCTAGCACCCCGCGCAATGGATCGATCAATTCCTGCGAAGGCATCGGAGAGCGCATCAGCTGGGTCTTGACCGCTTCCGCCACATCTGGATGGGACCACCCAAGGTTCATCATCCCAAAACCACCCAGGCAGTCCAGGTATTCACGCCCAAGGACATCGCGGAAGACAGCGCCTGAACCGGTCCACTCAACGGCGGCCCAGTCGCCTGACTCCGTTACGGATTTGCGATAATCCAACCATCCGCGATTAAAATGCTCCGCGAAGTTTTGTTTCGATTCTTCGATTATGGTCTTCGCCTCATCATCAGATAGGCTTGTCTTATGGATAAGACCCATCCAACGATCGGCATACGCGAGCGCCCGATCATACGAGCATTCCATTTCTCTCTCCTCTTAAATTGTACAACCGCGTTCTTTAGTTCACATTATTAACTCACATATTAAAATTTTCGACTCCACTCTTTAGGCCAACGCTCCACAACGACTTTTTTCTGCGTAAAGAACTCCACCGCGTCCATGCCCTGTCCATGCATGTCTCCAAAAAACGACTCTTTCCATCCGCTAAAGGGGAAATACGCCATAGGCGCGGCGACACCGATATTGATACCAATATTACCCGCCTCCGCTTCATAACGGAACTTCCTCGCCGCAAAGCCACTGGATGTAAATAGGCTGGCCTGGTTACCATATATACCTGAGTTGACCAATTGGATGGCTTCGTCTATGGTATTCACGTGCACCAGACTCAGCACCGGCCCAAAGATCTCCGTAATAGCGATTTCGCTCCCCTGTTGTACATCAGAGAGGATCGTCGGTTTAATAAAAGATCCGCCTTCGTACCCTTTGACAACTGCGTTTCGTCCGTCCACCGGAATTGCAGCGCCCTGGGCTTCACCCTGGCCGATCAATTGTTCGATTCGTTGCTTACTATCAGAATTGATCACGGGTCCCATTTGGACACCTGCATCGAGGCCGTAGCCAATGACCCGCGTGGACGCCGCATCACAGATCATCTCCATAAATGAACTTCGTGCCTCTGCGACCGTCACGGCTAGTGAAACAGCCAGACAGCGTTGACCGGCACAACCAAAAGCTGAATCGGAGATAATCCGAGTCGCCATCTCCATATCAGCGTCTGGAAGCACAATTACTGGATTTTTTGCTCCACCCTGTGCTTGCACGCGCTTGCCATTGGCGGAAGCCCTGTTATAAAGATACTTTGCGGTTTTTGTGGATCCTACAAACGTCACCGCACGGATAGCGGGATGATCCAGAATGGCATCCACGGCATCTTTTGTGCCATTGACCAGGTTCACCACGCCTTTTGGAAATCCGGCTTGCTCCATAAGCTTTACGATCAACTGCATCGTCATCGGCACCTTCTCAGAAGGTTTGACAATGTAGGTATTCCCGCACGCAACTGCATAAGGCAAATACCAAAATGGGATCATTCCCGGAAAATTGAAGGGGGCAACGGTAGCACATACGCCGAGTGGTTGCCGGAGCATGATCTCATCGATACCTGGCGCAACATCTTCGACGATCTCCCCTTTTGCCAACATTGGCATGCCGCATGCAACTTCCACATTCTCGATGGCGCGTACCATTTCAGCTTTCG
>CAZPCR010000162.1:0-6617 GCA_964585035.1 uncultured Anaerolineaceae bacterium | reverse complement strand
GATGATAAACTATATGAGGCAAAGTCTTCAGGGAGGAATAAGGTGGTGTAGGTACGATCGTTCCATATTCGGTGCGGTCCGATCCGCATAACGACCGGCGAGAGCCGAAGGCCGGAAAGGAGAGTCTGTTTACAATGAATGCTGTCCATATCTCCTCATCATTGGTTCATCATCCGTCCGATGTACCATTAATGGTAAGGTTTTTTAATTGGGCTCGCGAGAACAAACAAGCGACGGATGATCTGCTCGGTCTGATTATTTTCTCCATCGTCACTTATTTTGTATTCCACGCATTCAACATAACCGCTGCTGTCTTCGCATTCACCAAAAAGGTCGAAACATATCAACTCGATGACCTGATAATGGTTTCGGTTACGATATTTTCCTTCTATCTTTCGATTTTTGCAATTCGTCGTTGGATGGAAGCGTCGAACCGTTTGCGGCAGTCCAATACCGACAGCCTGACTGGGCTGTTCAACCGCCGCAAAGGATGGGAGATCCTGGAATTCGAGATCAGGCGCGCCAAGCGATATCACCGGCTTTTATCCATCATCATGTTCGATTTGGACCACTTCAAGAATTTCAATGACACCTACGGCCATATGGCAGGCGATCGCGTGCTCAGGTTAATTGCAGAAGCCATCTCGGGACAGATGCGGGCTACCGACGTCCTGATAAGATGGGGCGGTGAAGAGTTCATCATTCTTTCCCTTGAGACGGGTGAGGCCGAAGCTCGTCAGATCGCGGAAAGGCTGCGTGCAACGGTTGAAACCAGCTCTCCTCTAAATGCCGGTCACCTAACCGGGAGTTTTGGAATTACCGAGTTCCAGGATGATGACACCTTCGATTCTTTTCTCCACCGTGTGGATGACAAAGTCTACGAGGCAAAGTCCTTGGGCAGGAACAAGGTGGTGTAGGCGAAATGGTTCCACCTGCATCACCCCATGCCATCCGGCGCTGGCATGGGGCAACTTCGTTAAGAGTTATTAGGCGCCTTCTTTGACTTCGATGATCTCATCCGCCAGCAGGCCATGGGCCTCGCGATGGACTGCCGCCGCGGCTTCTTTGCTCGGTGCCTCCACCAGACAAAAGACTTTGCCTGTGCCTTCATCGAACCAGTATTTCAAGTACTTCACACCTCGCTTGGCCTGGGCTTGAAGGTCCTTCGCATGAGCGCCGGCAACTGCTTCAGCCGTTAATCCGGGGACGTGCTCGTGAATATCCAAATAAAGTGGCATGGTATAGGTTCTCCTTTCAGAGGATGGATGCTGATTCTTGCATCTCAAGGATGATGATTGTTTGAATTCGCCCTCGCCGAAGGACTTGCCTTTACTTTACACACTCTGCGGCTGAATGTCGTCAGGGAAAACACTACAACTCCCGCTCCCCTCCCCCTACAATTTTCCGGGGATGTACTCCCGGTCTGCCATGAAAAATGAGAACGCCGCATTTTCGGTGCGGCGTTCCACTGTAGAAATGATTTTTTGAGATTATTTATTTTGATCTACCCACGCCCGGTGAATTTTCTTCAACTGCTCGATGTGATCGGGGATATGGCGGGTGTAAATATCAAGCCATAAATCGAATGTGTAAGGTTCTTCATAGTCAGGATGCACCACGGAATGCATGAAGACCGCATCGGACAGGGTCTTGAGCAGCCGGTAGGTCGTTTGCCGCGTCAGCTTTAAGATTTGTAGCGCGTCATCCACGCTCTGATTTTGGTAGTCGAGCGCCTCCGCCCATTTGGCTTCTTCATAGGTCGTCAGGGTGCCACCGGGCTCGACGACCAGTTTG
The DNA here is from genome assembly GCA_964585035.1 of uncultured Anaerolineaceae bacterium. Taxonomy (GTDB): domain Bacteria; phylum Chloroflexota; class Anaerolineae; order Anaerolineales; family Villigracilaceae; genus Fen-1038. The sequence continues at coordinate 4,823 of CAZPCR010000162.1, read as the reverse complement.
CGGAGCCGGAACGCGCCGATCGACTCGCTGTCCGCCACGTGGACGATGACTTCGTGGACGCTCCACTCGCCCGGCGCAGGCTTGAACTCCCACATTTCACGCGGCATCCCGGCCAGTGTCGAGCTAAACAGCTCAAAGCCGCCTCCATACTCTTCGATCTTTTTCTTACGTTCGTCCTCGTTCATTGCAGCTACTTTTTTTCGAAACCCTTCTCGATGCTCCAGGTGGCGATCTGCACGCGCGAATCGAAGCTAAGCTTATGCAGAATGCGCGTGATGTATGTCTCAACGGTCTTCGCGCTGACAGTCATATCTTTGGCGATCTCGCGGTTCGATTTTCCCTGTGCGATAAGCATGGCCACTTCACGTTCGCGCGCCGTCAACCCGCCGAATTTCTCTTTTTCGCCTCGGGCTGATTCTTCAATCGATGGTTCGGGTTCGGATAAGGCATAAGCGATCATATCATCGAGCGGCGTAGATCCACCCTCTGCCCAGGCAGCCGTGAAGGCCTCCATGCTAAGAGCGGTTTGAAGTTCAGATACGAGGCGGTCATAGTCCGGTTTATCGGTGGGGTCGATCACAGAGCCGGTTGGCGCGCGCAAAGCAGATGCAGCTCCAAATATTCTCGCGGCTTTTTTCTGTCCTCCCTCAAGGCTGGCAGCCTCCGCCAGTTTTTCCAAACACCAGGCCAAACCGCCTTGATCGCCGGTTTCCCTGCGGATCGACAGACTTTCGCCTAAGAGGTCTCTCATTTTTCCAAAATCATGCCGGAGCAATGCCACCCAGCCCAGCGAACCGAGCGGTATGGCAATGCCCCATTTCGCTCCTACCCTCCGGCTAATATTCAAACTTTCTTCTAATAGATCGTCGGCGCGTTTATATTGGCCTGCGCGTGTGGCTAGCTCCCCCAGCCCAGCCAGTGCAGATGTAATGTGGCGCGGATCTCCTGTCTGGCGGCACACAACCAGGGCCTCCTCCAATCGCGACTTCGCTTGTTCATAATCCCCAGTGCGCATGGCAGACCAGCCCAACATTTTGAGTGTATCGGCTACACCACCCAGATAACCAACTTCTTTATAGATGGGCAGGGCTTTTTCATACAGTTTGAAAGCCGAGGGATAATCACCTGTTTCAGATGCCACCTCTGCTAACACTTCAAGGGCATTGGCGACTCCCAACCGACCCGCAGGGCCCCGTTTACCGGATATATCCAGGCTTTCTTCAGCTAGGGGGCGGCACGCTGAATAATCACTCTGATAGAAGGCAAGCAGGCTGGCGCGAAAGAGGGCGTGGGCGCGCGCCAGGGTTTTTTCCTGAGCACCCTTGTTTGCCAACGCACTCGCCAACCGCACACGCCCTTCGCTAATATGGTTGTGCAGTCTCCAGAAATCGCTTGACCCGGCGGCCAGCCGCAAACCCAATTCGCCCGTCTCTGGTGCAGCCTGACTCCACTCCAATGCCGCACGCAGGTTGTCATGCTCGATCTCATATTTCTGTAGCCAGACGATTTGTTCGCCGCCGCCCAGGTTAGGTCCTGCATCCTCAGCCCATTGGACGTAATAATTCAAATGACGATTCCTGAGTTCGTTTACTTCGCCGGCCTTCTCCAGCTTTTCACGAGCGTACTGTCGAATGGTTTCAAGCAGACGATAGCGCAGCCCTTCACCCTCCAGCCTGTCCACCACTACCAATGATTTATCTGCCAGGCGGGATAACAAGTCCAGCACCTCACCGGCTTCAACTCCCTGGCCCGCGCAGACCGCCTCGGCAGCTTCCAACCTCCAGCCGCCCGCGAAGATCGATAGCCGTTGTAGGAGTGTTCGCTCGCGTTCTTCGAGCAGCGCGTAACTCCAATCCAGGGTTGCCGCTAGGGTTTGTTGCCGGGCCGGGGCGCCGCGGCTTCCGGTTGTGAGTAGATGGAATCGGTCATCCAGTCGCTCTGCGATCTGCTGAAGCGATAAGGTCCGCACACGCGCCGCAGCTAACTCAAGCGCCAGCGGCATTCCATCCAGGCGTTGACAGATCTGTGCGATCGGGCCCGAATTCTCATCTGTTATGGCAAATGCGGGTTGCACCAGCGCGACGCGATTGACGAACAATCGCACCGCTTCAGATTTCTCCAGTTGGTCAGGCGAGGTAATTTCTCCTTTTTGAGGGAGAGATAGCGGGGGCACCTGGTATTGCTCCTCTCCTTCTATCCTCAGTGCTTCCCGGCTGGTGCAAAGAATGCTCAGCTGCGGACAGGCCTGCAGCAGCGTAGCAGCCGCCTGGGCGCATTCAGCGACCAGATGCTCGCAATTATCGAAAACCAGCAGCAAGTGCTTGGAATGCAGGTATATGCACAGCGTTTCGATCAGTGGACGGCCCGGATCTTCGGCAACCCTCATTGCGGATGCGATCGTTTGATCGACCAGTGTGGGGTCTGATAGCGGCGCAAATGCCACAAACCATGCCCCATCCGGATATACCTCCATCATCTGGCGTGCGGCTTCCATTGCTAGTCGCGTCTTGCCGCTGCCGCCGGCGCCCGTCAGCGTTACGAGTCGTGATGTACCCATCAGGCGTTTCACATCCCCGATTTCACGTTCCCGGCCGATGAAGCTGCTGATCGGGTAAGGCAGGTTGTCACGGTGTGTCGTTGTGCTGATGGGTTTGGCGGATTCTCCGCCCCGCGCAAATTGCATGAAGCTCTCGCGCTCGTCCGAGGCCACCCCCGCTTGATCCATAAGCAGCCCTGCCAGTTGCTTGGAAGGACGCATCTGATCTGCTTCAATTTTGCGGATAGTGATGGGGGCACAGCCGACCCGCCGCGCCAATTCCCCCTGCGTCAGGTCCAGCTCCCGGCGACGATGTCGAAGCCACTCACCAAAAGACTTCGTTTCAGTCATTTAGTCCACTTTTACCAAAATTATCGCTTTGATTATCGCTGATTATATCGAAAAAAGCCTTAGATTCGCACCCTGTTACTGATTTAATGAGCATAGATTTCACGAGCAAGGTCGTTCAAAGAACTGCCCATTCGGGGCCCGGTAATATACAAAGGAGAATAAAATGTTCAAAACTCGTAACGCAATACTGTTGATCGTGGCGGTCATCCTTGTGAGCGGAGTAACCACAGCCGCTTACTTTAAGAAGGCGGCACCCATAACTTCTTCATCACTCCCGGCTTCCCCATCACTCAAGACTTCCGCATCACTGCCGGTTTCCGTCAACCCGAGCGTTTCACACAGTACGTACATGAGCGATCAAACGATTAATTCCATCCTGGACCAGGCCTACGAGCAGCACCGCTGGAATGCACGCGACCAGGCACTGCTGAACATCCTTAATGCGCGCTATGATGAACGTTATGATAACAGGATTGCCATGCCGCGTTGATTTCCGCTTCGCCGCCTTCAGTCAATGCTTCAATTCGGCACGGTGGCGCTTAAACTCACCCGCTCATCTCCTACTGGGCGGGTGAGTTAATAATTTCATCCATTGGGTTTAGATTCGATCATTATTATCAGCCCCACAAAGATTTAATACAACGAAACTGATTGCTTTGGTTATCGCCTTGCCGCCGGCAAAAGATCATTCATTTACCGGGATATCGAATTGGTGGACATCCTCTCGTACGCCAAATGATTCGTAGAGCTTGATGGCAGGATCATCGCCGGAGTCCGCCTGCACAAATATGACGTAGACCCCTCGCTCTCTGGCGATTTTCTTGAGCTCGTTGATCAGCGCTTTCGCGATCCCTTTTCGGCGCTGCGGCTCTGCAACTGCGAGATCATAAATATATATTTCGCTTCGCTCCTGTTCGAACTTTTCAAGCTCATAGGCCGCAAGGCCGCCAGACACGTTGTTTTCGTCATCCACAGCGACTAAGGCAATGAAATGTTGCCGTCTCAAAAGCGTTTGCAAATATTCATCGGTTGGCAAAGCGCCCTGATAGGTTTCCGGATCGCCAAACGCTTCTGCGAAGACCTTGAGCAATTTCTTCAAAAGGGGGACATCAGGATCCGAAAGTTGCTTGATGGTGTTATTCATATTTTGTCCTGAATCTACCATGGAAGGTTTCGCCCGGCAATCGTGTAGCAGACGGTAGACAGGTGGGGGTCATATCCTCCCTTGCACCCATAACATGATTCGCGACGCATCATACCGCCGCTATATCATGCTAGAGTCTGCATTCCGATTCATTTTCGATCCCGATAATAGTGAGTTATGGTACTAATAACATTGACTTAGTTAGATAAATATGATAAAAGTTGTCTAGATGGAAATAGCTATGTAGACCAATCCCAGCGGGGACTTCTTGGGAATCGTTTCCACTTTAAAAATCAATCCAATAAAGTTATTGCCTGGACCTTCCGAGTGGTGGATGCAGTCGGGAGTTTGACGTTTCATAATGCACTCAAGTCCTATCTAATGAAACCCATCCCTATGGTTCAAAAGAGGAGAAAATTTAATGGGCAAAAGTAAAGAAGTCAAACCTGCGAATACCACTCAGCAGAACGCCGCAACGATGGCCTGGTTGAGAAAGGTCGCGTTAACGGCAGGCGTGCTCTACGTTCTCACCTTTGTCTCGATCCCAACCCTCGCTATGTATGGTCAGGTAAAGAGTGCGAACTACATCCTCGGTGCCGGCCCGGACACTTCCGCCATCATCGGCGGTATCCTCGAGATCATCGTGGCTCTCGCCGGCATCGGCACTGCCGTCACACTGTTCCCCGTCCTCAAGAGGCAGAATGAAAGCGCCGCGTTGGCCCTCGTGGCCGCCCGGGTTCTGGAATCCGGCACCATCTTCGTCGGCGTGGCGTTCCTTTTGTCGATCGTGAC
>CAZPCR010000161.1:0-6629 GCA_964585035.1 uncultured Anaerolineaceae bacterium | reverse complement strand
GCGTCGCGATGAAGGGGGGCAGCTTCAATCTGGTGACCATGAGCCCATTGAGAAGGCCGCAAAAAGCTCCTGTGAGCACGCCGATGATCAAACTGAGCCAAATCGGAACTCCGGCCAGCGCCACCATTACGGCGACCGTACCGGTAAGGGCGACGACCGATCCAATGGACAGATCAATGCCGCCTGTGATAATGGCAAAGGTCACACCTATGCCCATTAAGGTTACCGTACTTGTCTGCAACATCAGAGAGAGGATGTTTCGCAAGGTGAAGAAATTTGTCGCCGTTATCGAAAAAACGATAATCAGCACGATCAACACGACATAAGGAAGAAACTTCTCAAAATTATTAAGAAGAGCACTTCCGAATCGTCCTGATGTTTTCTCAGTCTTCGGGGATACTTCTTTAACGGGTTTTATTGTCAATTGGGTCATGGTTACTCTCTCGTTTGGGTTGGTTTTTGGTTGGACATACGCGCATCTCCTTTTTCAGCTGTCGCGATACCGGCCGCATAGGTGAGGATTTCCTCCTGCGTCGTTTCGGCGGTGGTGAGCGTAGCTACAAGGCTCCCCTCGTGGAGCACCACGAGACGGTCTGTTAAGCCTAGTATCTCCGGCAGATCGGAGGAGATCATGATGATCCCCCTTCCATCACGTGCCAGTGCTCCCATAAGCTCATAGATCGCAAACTTAGCGCCGACATCTATTCCTCGAGTTGGCTCGTCGAAGATCAGAATTTTCGAATCGCAGAACAGCCACTTGGCAACAACCGTCTTCTGCTGGTTGCCTCCGGAAAGATTGTTCACAACCTGGGAAAGGCTGGGCGTTTTGATGACAAGATCCTTGACATATTGCTGTGCAACTTCCATCTCGCGATTACGAGAAAGTACGCCGAAACGTTGGGAAATCTCCTGAACGTTTGCCATCGTGATGTTCTCTGCGAGCTGCATTTTGACCGCCAGGCCCTCTTCCTTGCGGTTCTCCGAAAGGTAAGCAATACCGGCTTCGATTGCGTCGGAGGGTGATTTCAGGGAGAGCTTGCGGCCGTTCATGGCGACCTCGCCCCCATCAATCAGGTCAGCTCCGAAGATCGCTCTCCCCAGTTCCGAACGTCCTGCACCCATCAAGCCGGCAATACCGAGGATTTCCCCTCGATAAAGATCGAAGGAGATATCGTGAAGGATTCCCCTCCGCACGATATTGCGAACTTCGAGTAATTTCTCCTTGGTTGGAACGTTAACCTTCGGTGGAAATTGGTTCTCGAGCTTTCGGCCTACCATCCGATTAACGATTTCATCCATATTGATGGCGGCATAATCGTCAGTGCTGACCGAGTGACCGTCGCGGAAGATGGAGATGCGGTCCACGATATGCTTTAGTTCATCGAGGCGGTGAGAAATGTAGATGATCGCAACACCGTGGTCGCGAAGCGCATGGATTATCGTGAAAAGCTCATCGATCTCGGCTTCCGACAATGCACTCGTCGGCTCATCCATAATGAGCACTTCCGAGTCGAGAGAAAGCGCTTTGGCGATTTCAACCATCTGCTGCTTGGAGACAGGCAGCCTGTTCAATATGATCGTTGGATCCAAGCGGATGTTGAGGCGGCTGAGAACTGCCGCTGCGTCGGCGTTCATCTTCTTCTCGTCGAGCGCCCCGAACTGGGTGAGTGGTTCCCTGCCGATGAAGATGTTCGCAGCCACCGATAGGTGGGGAATGAGATTGAGTTCCTGGTAGATAATTCCGATGCCTGCTTTGTGAGACTCGGTTACATCGCGGAAGGACACCACATTTCCCTTATAACGGATCGTCCCCTCGTCAGCCTGGTAAACCCCGCTAAGGATCTTCATGAGCGTTGATTTACCCGCGCCGTTTTCGCCAACCAACGCATGCACCTCACCCTTGCGAAGGTCGAACGATACCCGATCAAGCGCCTTCACACCTGGAAAGCCTTTGGAGATATTCTCGACTTCGAGAATTATCTCTTGTGTACGCGGAGAGCTGCTTACTTTCAATGGTTGCGATACCATAATCTTGTTCTACCGATTTCCCAGGGCATTAATGATTGCCAACCACTTTGGAATAGTTGGTGTTTGAACCGAGATAAGTTGACGAACAAAATGCGATTGTGGTGGTTTTAATTGAACTTCCATCTTCTTTCGTCCTTTCCGTGATATTGATTTGGATAGGAAATTGATATATGTGGTAACGTTACCATGCACTGACAAAAAAACTGTTACTTCGGCATCAATTGCTTCTTCTTGCTGAACCGGTGGATTTACGTTCTATGATTTTTATGGGTAAAATAATTTCCTGGCAATTGTCGGGAAGATTATCGGATATGCGATTTAATAATAGTTCAGTCGCCAATCGCCCCATTTCATATGCTGGCTGAGTTGCAACTGTCAAGAACGGGGTCACAAGCATGGATTCTGGTAAATCATCAAAGCCAACAACCGAAACATCTTCAGGAACATTAACTTGCAGATCGTGAAGGGCTTTAATAATCCCGATCAGGATAAAGTTGTTGGCTCCAAAAATGGCCGTCGGCTTGGGTGACTGCATAATTACTTGCCTGGTAAGTTCATAACCACTTTGGTAGTTGAATTCCCCAAAATAAACAAGTTCATTTTTACTTAGACCGGCTTCCCTTAATGCTCGTTGATATCCGGCCACCCGATCTACTGATGTAGAAACATTTTTGGAACCAGTAATGATCGCAATCCGGTTATGTCCTAATCGGATCAGTAACTTCACGAGAAGGTTTGCTCCATCTTCAGAATCGGAACAAACAAAATCCGTCTTAACGCCTGAAACCCGACGATCGAGGATTACGACAGAAATTCCATTTGATTCGAAGAATTTTATGGTCTTGTCATTCCCACCCGCTGGAACTAAAAGCACGCCATCCACCTGCCTCTGAGCTAAAATATTGGCGTATTTTTCCTCCTTGGTTTCCGATTCATCTGTGTTGCAATAAATAACTGTGTAATTGGAAGCACCGGCTACATCCTCCACTCCTCTTGCCATCAATGTAAAGTATGGGTTTGTTATGTCAGTGACGATCAAGGCCAGTGTATTCGTTCGTTTTGATCGCAGGCCGCGCGCTAAAGTATTAGGAACATAGCCTATTTCTTTAATCACCGTTTCAACACGTTCTCGAGTTGTATCGCTGATATAGCCCGAATTATTGATAACCCGGGATACGGTGATTGGTGCAACACCTGCTCGTTTGGCTACATCGTGTACAGTTGGCATTGAAATTTCCTGAGATAACCGGACAATATGGTAACGTTATCAGGACAACGTTACCATATTAATTCTTTTTTTCACATTTGTCAATAGTTTTTTAAAATTTTGGTCTCCACAAAGGAAAAGAGGCTCTCTACCACGACGGCTGTTTAGATCTTCACTTACCCCTTGATATCCCCCGCCGACAGAACCATCTTCCACATCAATGCGGTTTTTTAATCTCGGAAGGTTTAATGCGATGAGCAATCAAATTGGAAATAGGTTTATTTCATAAATCCGAGCCGATGAACGAAGCAGCCAGCACAAGCAAAAAATTGTGTTGATTAGCGAACTATTCCTGGTTTTGCATAAGTCCGTAAGAGTTTATCGGAAGCAATTTAAATAAATTACCTGACCTTCCCATTCTTTTGATGGCAGGAACCGCAATTCGTTCCGATGAATTTCCGGCATTGACACGGACTTCGGGAAACAGCCGGCAACCTGCCAGTCATTGTCAGGCAGTGGCATGCGAATTTCCACAGGTAACGGCGCAGCAAAAGTATGGGTTACCACCAAAGCCTGATCGCTATTTTCCGAGAGACGGACCACTGCCTGCGCTCCCTGTGGGTATCGCCAGGCAGCGCCGATTTGCTGAAATAAGCGACTCCTGCCTTTGCTGATTATGGGGACAATTCGCTGGTAGAAACGAATTGCCTCATGCACCAATGACCATTGTTCATCGTTTAAACAGTCAATCTCACCTGAAAGGCACAACCTGCCCAGGAATCCCGCCGCCAAAGAATAAGCCAGGCGCTGTAACGTATCGCTGGCGTGCAGAACGGCCCAAATCTGGGATTGACGGGGCAGGATCAGCCTATGCAGGTTGGCGGCAATGATCGGAATATCGAGTGACTCATGTGCATCAGAAAAGGAACCCATGCTAGCCAGCGCCAACATCGACGGTTCCAATCGGTGTCCGCCTGAAGCGCAGACTTCAATTACCAGATCGGGGAGTTCCTGGCGCATCTCGCGGAAAAATTCTTGCACCGCCAGGATGTGCTGGCGCAGCGCTTCTCCCAACGATTCGGCGCCATCGACGCCGATGCCGATGGTCTCGTTGTAATCCACCTTGATATAGCCGAACCCGGAATCTCGCAGTTGAGAAATAACCTTTTCCCGAAGGTACTCATGCACCCATGGGTCACGGAAATCCCAGAAACGGCGCTGTCCTGCTGTAACAGGAAGCCCATCGAGTTGGAGAAAATGCCCGGTCATGGTGCTAAACAGCGGTGACTTACTGCCGACCACCTCAAACTCAAACCAGATGCCAGGGATAAGCCCTTGCTCGCGGATGGCGGTGGCGGTGGCGGCAATGCCCTGAGGAAACAAATTCTGATTCGGCACCCATTCTCCCTGAGAGAACTCCCAGTCGCCGCCGTCGCCCCGGTACCAGCCTGCATCGATCACAAAATATTTTGCCCCCGAATCTTTCAGGCGTTTGGCAATCCCAACAACACGCTCATGCTCAGGGTTGCCCCAGGTAGTACACCATTCGTTTGCCAGCACTGGCAGGGATTGCTCGCTGGCGGGGGTCTGTTCCGCTGCCGGGGTTTGCATGGTCGTCAGACGTTGGCACAAGTCATCCAAATCGCCTTTGACGGTTGACACATACGCCAATGGACTGGAAAAGGACTCCATGGGAGCCACATTTTTCGTCCAGTGACCGAACTCATGGTCAGCCAGACCACCCGAGAGACTCAATTGATCGTCACGGCGATAAGCCTCTATTTGCCATGAACCGGCCCATACCAACTGTGCGCCCCAAAAGACACCTTCAGCTCGGTCTTCCACACCTATAAAAGGGAAATATCCGCGTGTCGGCATTGATCCGATCTGCCCAAAGCGTTCAGCCCGGACGCCATGCCCGCTCCATGATCGCTCCAGATTGAGTTCTTCCACTGGTTGGCAAACATGACGAGCCTCGGCGCTCCAGAAACTGCGAAAACGGTGCAAATAAAGGCGATTGGGAGCGTCATTCTCCGCAAACGGAGTCAGACCGGAAAGAGAAAAACTGGCGAGAAGTTCCAGAGAAAGAAGTTCCTGACCTTCGTTGCGGAATAGCGTTTGAATGGTAAATGCTTTGTCCCCATGCTGATAAAACAAATGATGTTCACAAGCATAGCCGCGCTCAGAGCGTAGTGTCGTAACAACTTCGGTTTTCTCTTTACCTTTGAGCACTTCTTGTCCGGCATAGCGCAGGCTGGACAGTGTATCGCTGTTGCGCATTGTGATGCCCTGGCTAAAACCGCTGACCGGGTCGCCAATTAATTTGACCTGAACCAGAGCTTCGATCTGCCAGGCGCGGATCGGGGGCAAGGATTTGGGCTGTAAGAGGGCTTCATGGGTTTGCAAAAACTCGCGGCGCGTTGCCAGGTTGCCTGCCATCGAAAAGGGAACCATGCGAAATCCAACTGTCTGGGATTCCGTCGCTAGTAGATATTCAACCAGCATATCGCCAAATTGAAATTGCGACAGGCTGGCAGCATAATCAGTGGACATAGGGGAAAATTCCTTTATTTATTCATCAACTCGACCTGAATACTGGGTGAAACTCGCAAGGAAGTACGCGCCCTTCTCCCACTCTGGACCTTGCCCCACTGGACATCTTTGCGTAACCTAAGAAACACGAAAATATTTTTGCCCTTTTGATAAAGTTTAGATCAATCGCAGACAAGAAGTCTATTGGTGTTTACTGATCTCGAAGGCCGGGCGTGCGGTACTGGTGCTCCCACGTACAGCCAATTCAAAAGGAAAGAGAATTTGCCGTTCTCCATCCGAGTTTCCTTCCAATTGCTCGATTATAAGCATGGCAGCCTGGAAGCTTGCTGCTTCGGCTTGACAGTTTATAGTAGTCAGGGGTGGGGTGGTCAATTCGGCCATTTGCTCGATGGCCGAAGCCGCAATGGAAATATCCTCGGGGATGCGCAATCCCTGGTTTTGAACAGCTTTGATGATCCCGGTAACAGCCGACTCCTGGCTTGTGAGGATTGCGGTGATCTGGGGATTTTCAGCCAATAAGCGTAGGACCCCCTTTTCCACACTTTCCATTGCCACCTGAACTCGCTCACAAATCACCGGCAATCCATACTGCTTGCAAGCATCCTTATAGCCTTTCACCGACCAGTGGGTGTGTCCATACTCACTGGCAGATTCTATTACTGAAAATGGGTAAGGTTCGGCTGATACGAATCCAATCTGGCGGTGCCCTAATCCAATTAAATGTTCCATCGCCATTTTGACACCGGCTTCAATGTCGAAGTCAACATAACTCAAATCGGTATTATTCTTGCAGTGACCAAACATTACAAAAGGGAAATTGTTCTGGCGAAGAAGCTCAACC
>CAZPCR010000160.1:2642-6633 GCA_964585035.1 uncultured Anaerolineaceae bacterium | reverse complement strand
TCGGTTCACGGCGCAAGAGGTCGGTAATATCAACCTCGCGCAGGCGGCTGACACTCACTTTTCCACCGATCAACTCGTATATACCTGGCATCGTGCGGGACGGGATTCCCTTCAAGCGACAAATATCATGGACGAAGCGCAAAACATGTCCAGGCGCGGAGGGAATTGCAAAAATAACTTCATTCACATTTTGATTTTGCAGCGCTTCGTCGAGGTCCTTAACAAAACCGATGACCGGCACCCCGTAGATCTCCAGCTTTTGTTTACCTGGGTCATCGTCGAGAAAACCGACGGGCGATAAATTCAGTTGTGAAGACCGTTGAAGCTCTCGTACCACCAAAGCCCCTGCATCTCCAGCACCGACGACCAGGACTCGGCGCGTTTTCCCATTACGCGGCGCGGCAGACTGCTCCGCCAATGTTCGCAGAGCAAAACGCGATCCGCCGATCAATACCAGCGATAACAACCAGTCAATCCCGAGCGCCGAGCGCGGCATCCCCGGGAGAATAAGACCCGCAGAGATCAAAATGAGCATCACACCGGAAGTTAGAACACAAGCCGTTGTGACAGCAAAAGTAATCAACCGAAGTTCATACGTACTGGCATACACCCAAATTCGGCGATATAAGCCAAAAAAATAATAGGTTGGCACTTTTACGATGATGGCCACACCGCACATGATAAGCATGGCGGGGAAATAAAATGGCAGTTGTCCTACATCAAGACGCAGGGCAAAGCTGCCCATCACTGAAACAAGGATGAGGGCCAGGTCGCCAAAAAACACGTAGCGATTACGAAGGGATGGGCGTGATTTTATTGGGACCACTCTACGGTTTCTTTCAAGCCATCGGCGAGTGATTTCTCTGAAGTAAACCCCATGATCTTTTCAGCTCTTAATGGGCTGCCCAAGGATTTATAAATATCTCCAGCACGCGATGGGGCATGATCCGGCTTTGGTGAACCGGGAAAAAGTTTATACAAGACATCCAGTAGATCCAATATCCTCGTTTCCCGGCCGGTGCAAATATTGAAGACCTGACCGGCAGCTGCGGGATGCTCCGAGGCAATCAAATTTGCGCGGACGACGTCGCCAACGTAGATCAAGTCGCGCGTTTGACCTCCATCACCAAATACGGTTATAACCTGGTGAGTACGCAGGCTGTGGATGAATATAGGGACAGCCGCCGCATACATCGAGTCTGGCCTTTGGCGTGGACCGTATACATTGAAGTAACGCAGAGCGGCAACTTCGAGTCCAAAAGATTGAGTGTAAAGTGCGGCTAACATTTCGTCGACACGTTTTGATACGGCATATGGGGAAAGAGGGCGAAGCGCTGTATCTTCAACCAGGGGCAATGCATCCGTATCGCCATAGACGGCAGCGCTGGAAGCGATCACAGCACGGCGCACACCTGCATTTCGCGCCGCCTCGAATAAATTGGATGTACCTTCAATATTTATATCAAAACAATCCTGCGGCTTATCCATTGATTCCGCAACCGAGACAAATGCAGCTTCATGAAAAATAATGTCTATGTCTTGGATGGCTTGTGCTACTTCAAACCTGTTGCGTACATCGCCTTCCATTATCTCAATACTACTCTTATATCTGGATAATTCGAGGCCCTCCAGGTTTTCGCGCTTTCCGCTCGAGAAGTTATCCAGCACGCGCACCGATTCACCCCGTTCGAGCAGAGCACGTACAATATGCGAACCAATGAATCCGGCACCGCCGGTGACAAGGTATCTTTTCATGTTACCTCCCCTTCCGGCTTAATACCGTTCCGAGCGTACGAAGAACAATGGTCAAATCCATGGATAGGGAACGATGCTTAATATAATAAAGGTCATATTCCAATTTAATTCCTGTCTCTGTGACGCTGGCCACATAGCCATAATTGATCTGCGCCCAGCCGGTCAATCCGGGTTTTACGAGCAGGCGTGCCCGATAGAAAGGGATCTGTTTCTGATATTCAGCAACCAACTGGGCGCGTTCGGCGCGTGGTCCAACCAGGCTTATATCACCGCGTAGAACATTCCAAAACTGTGGCAGCTCATCTAGGTGGAGGCGTCTGATGAAATCACCCACCCGGGTCACGCGTGGGTCGTGTTTCGATGCGGGCTGGTATGATTTATCTGCCTCGGCATCGTGAAACATACTGCGGTATTTATAAATTGTAAAAGGCTCTCCACCTTTGCCTAACCTGTCCTGAGAATATAAAATGGGAAAACCACTGTCAATCAAAATAGCAAGGGCCATAAAAGGAAATATAAGAATGAAGATTGCCAGACCCACCAGGCCTCCAATAATATCAACGAGGCGCTTAAGTACTTCGTAGGTGACGCTTACTTTAAGTTGATCAACGAATGAGCGGATCAACCAGTCAGACTCAAGATGGTGGATCGGGACTCGCTGGGTGATCTCTTCATACAGGATGGGCATACGTGTCACTTCCACTCCGCGCTCCTGTATATCTAAAATGGTCTGGAATGTGCCGCCCTGTATGTCGCCCGTGATCGCCATGACAACATCCGATACGCGGTATTGGTCGATTATCGCAAGGAGCTCTGCGCTTGTGCCTAAAACTAAAAATCCTTCATAAAGCTGGTTAACCTTGTGAACATCGTCGTCGATAAAACCGACCAAAGTGAAAGGACGCGGGTTGGCCTCTCGATAAACTTTGGCAAGCGTTAGTCCGGCTTTACCGGCGCCAACAATCAGCACCCGGCGCTGGAGGCCGGTAGATGTGTAAAGTCGAATATACAGGATGCGCCATATAATGGTCAGTAGGGAAGTGAGAATTAGAAAGGTCCCAACAACAATACGCGGTAGAGAAGCAGGATCACGATTAAAAATAAAGATTACTGAGTAGATCGCTATTCCCACAAAAGCGGCAGCCGCAATCCCGCGGATCGTCCTTAACCAATTGGAGGCGGTATGTGGGTCGTACACTTCCGTCATCAACAATAGCCAACCCAGTGGCAATAGGTAAAACCAGTATGGGACCTGAATTCTTACCAACAATTCAGCTCGTTCTGGTTTCACACCCAACCTTATTAATGAATAAATGGAATATTGTTGCCAAACGAACAACGAAAGAAAAGCTGCAGAAATAGATGCAGCCAGGTCTCCGATTAATAGAAGCAATCGATGTTCGTTGGGCCGCAAACGCAGGCCAGGGCGCAAGGGTTCAGTCATTTTTATTGAAAGGCGATGAAACCAGACTCCATAAAAATCCGCCACCCCATGTGATATGCATGGTCATTATTGCGATCAATAATCCGGGGGCAAGAAGCGGTCTGTGCTGGTGAAATGCAACCACGACTCCGGCAGTTGCAAGCACAAGAAGATAAACGATAATTTCAGAAAATAAAAGGATGCTCAAACCGGATATAAATATGGATATTAAGGATAAACAAATTAAACTTAATACGAATAATGGCGGTAGGGCCTGGCGCCAGCGGATCGTACCCGGATAACGGGAGAGCATTCTGAATTTCCAGTACCCATATCGCCAATACTGCTTCGCCAGCTCGGCAAGTGATGCGCGAGCAACATATGTCGAACGGATTTGTGGATTAAGCCAGACCACATCACCGCTCCGGCGAACGCGTGTATTGAACTCATAATCTTCATTCGTCAACAATGTTTCGTCAAAACCACCGATCTTTTCAATAAGCGTTCGGCGAAATGCCCCGAATGGAACTGTGTCCACAGCTCCGGGTTTTGCTTCACGACGATACATCGCATCCCCGACCCCCAGCGGATGAGCGGCTGCGGTCGCAATGGATCGAGCGATCCACCCATTTCCACCAGGTTGGATCGTCCATAAACCACCTACACAAGTTCCCTTCCCTTCTTCGAGCGTTTGTACACACCGTTCTACATACTCGGGGATCGGCATCGAATGGGCATCCAGGCGAACGATAATCTCACCTTGCGCCGATTTGATCGCAAGATTCAGACTTGAAGGAATGGTCCGTCGGGCAT
>CAZPCR010000160.1:0-2542 GCA_964585035.1 uncultured Anaerolineaceae bacterium | reverse complement strand
CCTTGCGCCGATTTGATCGCAAGATTCAGACTTGAAGGAATGGTCCGTCGGGCATTGGGTATGACAATTACAGGAAGGTCTGGATGCTCCCCTTGAAAGTCGGCGATCACAGCCAATGTATTGTCTTGGGAGAGACCATCCGCAATAATCACATTCATCTTGGAATGCGTGTAATCCTGCGCCAGGATTGCGTCCAACAATGAGCGGATGGTCGCCTGTTCATTGTAACATGGGACAATGATGGACACCGAGGGAGGCATGGAGTGGCTTATTTTCCCAAACTTTTACCCAAATTTATATGGAAGGCATCAATGGTAAGTGGACAATGAACCCTGTGCCACGTCCGAGGGCGCTTCGGACACTGATTCTACCACCGTGAGCAGCCACAATTTCATGTACGATGGCCAGGCCCAATCCCGCTCCCCCTTTGTCTCCGTTTGCTCGTGAACCATCTGCCTGGTAAAAGCGGTCAAATATATGCGAAATCGCTTCGGCCGGAATACCTTTACCTGTATCACTCACAGAAACTTGCACTTCCCCTTTATCGTGTAGCGCTCGTAATGTAACTGTGCCATCCCGTGGCGTAAATTTCAAGGCGTTGTCTACAAGGTTTGTAAAAACCTGTGCCAGCCGATCGCCATCTCCAATTAATGTTGACAGGTTTCCTGCGAGGGACACTTTCAAATTGACCCCTGCCGCTGCGGCCTGGGGTTTGAACTTTTCGATTACCGAATTAAGCAAGGCAGTAATATCCACAGGCGCCATTTTTAAGTCCGCCGTGCCGGCATCTAGGCGGGCCAGGTCAAGCAGGTCGAGAGCAAGGCGATGCATTCGACCCGCTTCCTTGTAAATTATTTCCGCAGCCATGTGCCGTTCCTCCGGGGTTTGTGCAGTCCCATCCAACAATGCCTGGGCAAATCCCTGAATGGATGTAAGCGGTGTCTTCAATTCATGTGAAACATTTGCGACAAAGTCTCGCTGCGAAGTCTGACTTGACTGAACTCGCTTAAGCATTGCATTGAAAGCCCTCATCAATTCCCTTACCTCATGCGGACCGCTTTCCAAAACGGGGCTGATGGCATCTGCAGGGATCGTTCGTGCTGCATTAATTACTTGTTGCAAAGGATCCGCCACCCATCGCGCAATTACAAAAGCCAGCACCAGGGAAAGTAGAAGTGCTATTAAACCTCCTTCGAGAAGTGGAGCTGATATTTCATCAGTTAATATCGCTAAAACCGGGACGATTTTTGGTCTAGGCGAAGCTACCATCAGCCAGGTTCCATCAGGCAAATGGCGGATGGAATAAAACCAAAGCTTGCCGGTTAAATCACGAATTGTCGGTAATGCTTTGGGGTTTATTAGCCTGGCGGGTAATTCCAACGATCCTGCTTTCGCACTGCTGTCTTTAATGAGAGCTCCATTTGGGTCAAAGAGGAGCACTCGGACATTAAAAGCCTTCGCAATGGAATCAATCGCGTTAGCGGGCTGTGTCTGGGCACCAAGAGCATCTTCAGCCGCATTCAGCCGGACAAACGTTTGGCGATATAGAAGTGGGTTCCTGAGAAGAAAAAGAATCAAAACAAACGCTACAACCGCAAGAGCCGTAACGATAAGAAGCGCATAACTTAACCATAAACGGGCGCGTAGGGATGAAAACATTACGATCGTTCTTTTATTTCGGGTAGATTATTATCAAAGAAGTACTTTATAACCGACACCGGTCACAGTCTCGATTTTTACGGAGCACCCTTCAAGTTTTTTGCGGAGATGCGCAATATGTACATCCACAGTCCGGGTCTGACCGAAAAAGTCGAAACCCCAGGCTAGCTGCAGGAGCTGTTCACGTGTAAACACGCGCCCTGGTTGTTTAGCTAATGTAAAAAGTAATTCAAATTCCTGGGTTCGCAAATCAATGGTCTGTGAGCCAACTCGCACTTCCCGGCTGATGGGATCAATTTCCAAATTGCCAAGATAAACCGGCTTGGATTCCATCGGAGTTTTTTTATCTCCACGCCGAAGAATTGCCCTGACGCGCGCAACCATTTCACGCGGATTAAACGGTTTTGTAAGATAATCGTCCGCGCCCAGTTCAAGTCCGATGATTTTATCAATATCTTCATCCCGTGCTGTGAGCATCAAGATCGGGACATCGTTATCAGATGCGCGCAAGCGGCGGCAAACCTCATAACCGTCCAACTTGGGAAGCATTACATCCAGAACGATCAATGCGGGATGCGTTTGGTTCGTGACTTGAAGTGCAGATTCGCCATCACTTGCTTCTTGCACATGAAATCCTTCGCGCTCCAAATAAATGCGCGCAAGTTGAAGGATGGCCGGCTCATCATCAACGATTAGTATTAATTCGGAAGGCATTGATTCTTAGGATCGTCAATCAAGTGCTGCGCGCTGTTGGAACTTTGCAATAACTTCTATCTCGACTAACGCACCTTTTGGAAGACCTGCAGCAGCTATCGTACTGCGCGCAGGAGGGTTTTCCGGAAAAAATTCACTGTAAATTGCATTCATTTTTGAGAAGTCGTTC
>CAZPCR010000159.1:690-6647 GCA_964585035.1 uncultured Anaerolineaceae bacterium | reverse complement strand
CTGCTCCAGGACCCCCGCCGCATTCAAGCGAAAGGCCATGGTTTCACGGCGCGCACGCCTGAGCGATTCAGCCTGAGCGCGGCCGCGAGCCTCGGCCAGCGCGGTCGCAAAGTTGGCGAACAGCACCGTCAGGAACAGCCATATATCGAGCCCGACAAAATAGCCCACGGATACCTGACTCTGCGCTCCAAAAAAAACAGACTGCACAACATAGAACAAAGTCAGGATGGCGCCCACTTCGACGACGAACATCACCGGATTCTTCCATTGGATATCCGGCCGCAGCATGATGAACGCCTGCTTGACTGCTTCACGGGTTGTTTCCTTCTCCAGCAGTCCTTTCGGTTTTTGTCGTTGCATAGTGGGTTGAGCCTGGTCGGATTGCAAACCGCCTCCCACTTTATTTTTTACAGAATTAGCCATGTTAGTCATTCAAACTCCTCTACTTGCTTCTTTTATCTCGGGTTTTTATCGGGAGAAGCATCTGCCAATTTTCGACATGCACAAGTTCATCCATGCGGGCAAACGATCCTCTACAGATGCCTCATCCCTCACAGGTCATCCACCAAACGGAATCGGCCCGAAGTGTTCCGCCAGCGGTCCCAATGCGGCAACCGGCAGGAAGAGCAGCGCGCCGACGATAAGGACCGTACCTAGCAACAGGATTCCAAATGTGGCAGTATCATCCCGGAGCGTACCCAACCCAAACGGCGCGGTCTTCTTTATGCCCAGGTAAGCTGCCATGGCCATCATTGCCAGGATCGGCAGATAACGACCCAAGAGCATCACCAGGCCTGCCGCGATATCCCAGGGAATAGCCTCCGGCGCGGGAGCCGGGTTATTTGCGAAACCGTACACCGTCCCCAGACCGTCCATGGCCGAGCCATTATTGGCGGAGGCCGAAGAGAACTGGTACACCATTTGTGAAAAACCATGTGCGCCAGGATTACTCACAGCCTGCATGCCCCAACTGGTCGCAGCAAATAGGCCGGTGGGCATAAGGATCAAGAGCGGATGGATCAGCAGGGCGATGACGGCGAGCTTTACTTCGCGGCCGCCAATCTTCTTTCCCAAATACTCGGGTGATCGCCCGACCATCATACCGACGATAAAAATCCCGAGAATTACGAACATCAGCATGTTGATCATCCCGACACCTTTACCACCAAAGACGACATTCAGCCACATTCCAACCATGGGTGATAAGGCAGCTACCGGATTAAGGCTGTCCATTTCACAGTTGATCGAACCGGTGGTTACGTCGACCGTCACCGCAGCATACGTGGCGCAGGCGGAAGTGCCAAAGCGCAACTCCTTGCCTTCAAGATTGCCCAGGTGCTGGTCCACAGGTAAACCCGCGACTGCCGGCACGGTTATCGTCTGTTTTCCGCCGGGTGCCGTCGCGTTCTGAATTTCATAGGTTTGCGCGACAGGATGACTGGTCAATCCGGGGTTCGGTTTCATCGTATCAAAGTAGATCGCCCATACAATCGTTCCCACCATGAGCAGCATCATGACCGCGAAAATGACCCAGGCGTGCTTCTTACGGCGCAGCATGCGGCCGTACATCAGAACCAGGGCAAACGGGAAGAGCATCATAGCCATGGTATTGAAAAAGTTGGACACAGCGGTGGGATTCTCAAACGGATGTGCGGCGTTCATGGTATAGAACCCGCCGCCGTTGGTCCCGAGCATCTTGATCGCTTCGAGGGCAGCCACCGGACCAACCACGATGGTCTGAGGCAATGCCTGTCCCGTGGCAGAAGTACCCATCGCACCAGATTCAAGCGTTGCAATTTGATAGGCGGGCTGGAAAGTCATAGGACTGCCCTGCGCAAGAAAGATGAAGCCGAAGACCAAGGCAGCCGGGACGAACATGTACAAAACTACCCGCCACATATCCAGAAAGTAATTACCGACCTTGGATTCACCGCGGAAAAGCCGGATGATCGCAGTCAATGAGCAGAGGCCAACGGCCGCCGACACAAACTGGTTGTAAACAGCGAAGAAAAGCTGGCTAAAGTTCGATAGATGAACTTCCCCGCCATAGTGCTGGAGATTTGTGTTCGTTATGAAGGATGCAACGCTGTTGAAGATGGTGGAGGGGAACAACAACCCTTTGCCATCCGGATTAAGCGGCATCAGCGGCTGAAGCGCCAGGACAAGATAGCCGAAGACGAACATTAGCGCATTGAAAATAAGCAGGGCAATGGCATACTGCTTCCAATCCTGCGCGCCGCTATCGAGGCGCGATTCAAACCAGCGCAAAAACTTGGGCGCCTGGTATTTGCCGTCCATGATCCATGCCATGTAGCGACTCAAGGGAATCGCCAGCAGGGTGGTTGCGACCAGAATAACGAAGGGAAGCAACCAGATTTGAATAGACATTTTTTAAACTCCTTTTGTCTCTATAATTGCGACTGAGTTGATCTAGAACCGTTCGGGCCGAATCATGGCCACGATCAGGTATATAAACATAAATATTGCTACAGCTGCCGTCAGATAGATCATCATTGGAATCACATCACCTTTCTATATATTCTGACAGCCCTTCATGAAGAGATAGCACACTCCCATGGTGACCAGGCCGAGGACGAACATTGCCGAAAACCAGAATACAAGATCCATTTTTACGCTCCTCCTATACAGGTTGATTTCAGCAGCCCCACATTCTGGAGACTGCCGGGCAAACGCCGATTGCGCAAAGCGATTTCATGGCTTTTGAACCAATATGTTTTATATCCTTATTTGTCTAAAAAGCTCATAAAGATTGGGGCCTTCCGTCTTAAAACCGTCTTAAAATGGCTCTATATGCTCTATAGCCAAATGGCATATGGATGTCTTAGGTGATAGAATTTATTCGGATTTATTTCACGGATCCAAAAGAATTTTCTGGCTTTGATTTTTACATTAGAGGTAGCTGTATGAAGATCGCACAAAAAGGATTCGAGCGATATCCTGGACGCGGTCTTTTTTCTTGCTCATGAATAATCATGGTCGTGATCCTGTCGATATACATGTACCTATGAAACCAGATACATCCAAACATCTTCGCGGGAAATTGAAAATCTTCTTTGGCTATGCCGAAGGTGTAGGAACAACGTACGCCATGTTGGATGCCGCGCGCGTCCAGAAAGCCGAGGGCGTGGATGTTGTGGTAGGTTATGTAGAGACCCATGGGGGTAGAGAGACTGACACGCTCTTAAATGGGCTGGAAGTGCTACCACCCCATAACTCGAATAATCACGGTATGACCCAGCAAGAATTCGATTTAGAGGTGGCGCTTACACGCCATCCATCATTGATCGTAGTAGACGATCTTGCGCACTCGAATGCGACAGGATTGCGTCACCCCAAACGCTGGCAGGATGTTCATGAGTTGCTTGAATCAGGAATCAACGTCTATGCTTCATTAAACGTACAGCAGCTGGAAAGCCTCAATGACATAGTCGCCAGGATCACGGGGATAACCATACTGGACAGAATCCCGGATTCAGTTGTAGAGCAGGCTGATGAATTAGAACTGATCGACCTTGCACCGGATGATTTGCTGCAGCGATTCAAGGATGGAAAGGTTTTTTTACGCGAGGACACCGGCCAGGATATTCGCCATTTCTTCCACAAAGGGAACTTGATCGCACTGCGTGAACTGGCCCTGCGTTGTGTTGCCGATCGTGTAGATAATCAAATGCAAGATTACGAGCGCGGCCACGCAGGCGCGCGCGAGTGGCCGGTTAGGGAACGTGTCCTGGTTGGTGTGGGGCCAGGTCCGCTATCAGAGCAGCTTGTCCGCGCGGCCCATCGCACGGCCTCGGCCATGCGTGCCGAATGGCTCGCCGTCCACATCGAAACGCCGGAGCATTTGCGACTGACCCAGGCTGACCGTGACGGTATCGCCCAGACCCTGCAGCTGGCAGAACAGCTCGGCGCAGAGACGGTAATGCTTAGTGGACGCAATGTAAGCGATGAGCTATTGGAGTTAGCGCGCTCGCAGAATACAAGCAAGATCATCGTCGGCCGGCCATCGCGTCCGCGCTGGCTACAGGCCTTGTCCGGCTCGGTCACGGAAGAACTTGTGAGAAAGGGCGGTGATATTGACGTATACGTGATCAGAGGCGAGCCCGAAGAGGGGAAGCCCCGCCAAGCCCATAAAAGCATGCGTTCGATCAACTGGTTGGGCTATATATGGGCAGCAATCATGGTCGCGCTCTGCACGGTGCTCTCCGAGCTCATTTACCCCTACTTTTCATTAACCGATATCGTCATCATTTACCTGCTGGGTATCGTGCTCGTGGCGGCATGGCACGATTTGGGGCCGTCCATTTTGGCCTCTGTTTTGAGTGTGGCAGCATTGGATTTCTTTTTTGTGGCACCCACGTTATCGTTTGCGTTCAACGACCAGCATTTTGTCGTGACCTATCTCTTCATGCTTGCCCTGGGGATCATCATCAGCACACTGACCTCACAGATCCGACACCAAGTGAATACCGTGCGCCAGCGTGAACGACGGACGGCGACACTCTATGCGCTCAGCCGCGATCTTGCGCGCACATGGGGCAAAGGGGATCTCGTCGAGACTGCAACCAGGCACATCAGCCAAGTGATGGAATGCCCAGCAGCCATCCTACTACCCGATCCTTCCGAAGGATTTACTCCCACGGACCCGAACTTTCATTTCAACACGAACGAGCGCGCCCTGGCAGAATGGGTGTATTTGCACGGTCAGATGGCAGGAATCGGAACGGAGACGCTGCCCGACAGCAAGGCGCTTTATATCCCATTGGTGGCATCCCGCAAAACTGTTGGGGTGCTCGGTGTGCAATTGACACACCCTACAATCTTGCCGGAACAATTACATCTGCTTGAAACGCTGGCCGGCCAAACCGCTCTGGCCATCGAGCGGACCCAATTGGTCGAAGAATCGCAAAAAGCAACGATGCAGATTGAAGCAGAGCGGATGCGGAATGCGTTGCTAAGTTCCATCTCACATGATTTGAAGACGCCACTGGCATCCATTATGGGGGCCGCAGGCAATCTGATTGAGGGAGAAGTAGGCACCCGCCGCGAAATGGTACAAACAATCATTGAGGAAGCGGATCGATTGAATCGCTTGATCCGCAACCTGTTGGACATGACAAGACTCGAGGCGGGTGCTGTTCGGGTTCGCAAAGAATGGACACCGGTGGAAGGCGTCGTCGGTGCCACGCTCGGTCGCCTCGATAGCAAATTGCGCAACCATCCGGTAATGACTCACATCCCTATGGATATGCAACTCGTTCCACTCGATAGCGTGCTCATCGACCAGGTGTTGGTGAACTTACTGGAAAACGCCATCAAATATACGCCGCAGGGCAGCCCAATTGAGATTTCGGTTGAGTTCACTTTCGGGAGTGTGTTGTTTCAGATCGCAGATAGAGGTCCGGGGATCCCGGCGGGTGATGAAGAACGTGTGTTTGACAAGTTCTATCGCGCCCGGCCGGATGGTGGCGGGGTCGGATTGGGTTTGACCATCTGCCGCGGGATCGTGGAAGCCCATGGTGGCAGAATCTGGGCGAAGAATCGTGAAGGAGGCGGGACCCTGTTTCAGTTTACTTTACCCATCGAGGGCGACCCTCCGGAAGTCCTCGCCGAAGAGATGGAACAAACAGAATGATCGGACCAAATTTTTCGGGCCAACGAGGCACATGATGCCAAGCAATGATCCAGTGGTTCTAGTAATTGAAGATGAAGCCCCCATCCGGCGTTTCCTGCGCAGCGCGCTGGTCGATCATGGCTACCAGTTCGTCGAAGCAACGAACGCAAAAGAAGGGCTGGCGCAAGCGACAACCCGGAACCCGGATTTGATCATCCTTGACCTGGGTCTGCCGGATATGGACGGGCTGGAAGTGGTTCGTCAGCTTCGTGAATGGACGACCCTTCCGATCATCATCCTATCCGCACGAGGCCAGGAAACGGTT
>CAZPCR010000159.1:0-680 GCA_964585035.1 uncultured Anaerolineaceae bacterium | reverse complement strand
TTAAGGTGAACGCCCTGGACGCCGGAGCGGATGATTATTTAACCAAGCCCTTCGGCGTAGACGAATTGTTGGCTCGCATACGGGTCATCCTGCGTCACACCGCGCGCCTCGCCCAGGAGGTCGATGAGCCTATATTTATATTGGATGATTGGAAGGTGGATTTGAGCAAGCGCCAGGTGTTTGTGGGCGAAAAGGAGATCCATCTCACCCCGACGGAATACAAATTGTTGATCACCTTGATCCGGTATCCTGGCAAGGTGATCACTCATCGTCAGCTACTCAAGGATGTCTGGGGAGCCGCTTATACCAATGAAAGCCAATATATCCACGTCTATATGACCCGCCTGCGCCATAAACTTGAATTAGATCCAACGCGTCCGCAGCATTTGATGCTCGAACTCGGTGTTGGTTATCGGCTAAAAGTGGACTGATTGTTGGAATTTTGGGGAGGTGTCTTCTAAATAAAAAGACAGGCAACCCGATTCAGGTTGCCTGTCTTTTTTATTTAGATAGACTTTACTTAGCAAACTCGGTGGCGCGGGTCTCGCGGATGACGGTGACCTTGATCTGGCCGGGGTACTGCATGGTCTCTTCGATCTTCTTGGCAATGTCGCGCGCCAGGCGGGCGGAGGACAGGTCGTCAATGTTTTCAGGCTTCACAATGACGCGCACTTCGCGTC
>CAZPCR010000158.1:0-6653 GCA_964585035.1 uncultured Anaerolineaceae bacterium | reverse complement strand
CTCAAAATCCTTAACATTGAGTAGACTTGCACAAACGTGTTGCCCATTGTATACTTGTCAGACAATGACGGGGCATGAAAAAAACCAAATTTAATTAACCTGCTTTGAGGAGGTGAGACGGCCATAACTTTATTGCTTGACTTTGAACATATTTAATTAAACTTTCTCAAACCTAACAGGAGAAGAAAAATAATGAAAAAGCTTTACATCCTCATAGCTGTTGTGTTATTGACCTCCATGCTCTTAACTGCCTGCGGCGCGCCTGCTACAGCCACCCAGGCCCCGGCTCCGGCTGCCACAATGGCTCCAGCCGCCACAACCGCCCCGGCTGCCACAATGGCTCCGGCCGCCACAACCGCCCCCAGCTTCAGCGCCGGTATCGTTACGGATACGGGTGGTATTGATGACAAATCCTTCAACGCCCTGTCCTGGAAGGGTGTGCAGGATGCCATGTCCCAGCTAAGTATCAGCGGCAAGTATTTGGAATCAAAGCAACAGTCTGATTACGCCAAGAATATTCAGCAGTTTATCGACGAGAAGGCCAACCTGATCGTAACCGTTGGCTTCCTGATGGGTGTCGATACAGCCACCGCAGCCAAAGCCAACCCCAGTACCGATTTCGCCATCGTGGACTATACCTACCCTGACTGCTTCGGAACGGCGGTTGAAGGAAAAGATTGCGGATCCAAGACCGACCTGTCGAATGTGCGCGGCCTTAACTTCGAAACCGATCAGGCTGCTTTCCTGGCCGGTTATCTCGCAGCCGGTATGACCAAGACCGGCAAGGTGGGCACCTTTGGCGGTTTGAATATCCCGACCGTGACCATCTTCGAGAAGGGTTTCGAAGCCGGCGTCAAATACTACGATACAAAGAATAACAAAACAGTCGCATTATTAGGCTGGAACACTGCCAAGAGTGACGGCCTGTTCACCAACAACTTCACGTCGACCGATGACGGCAATAAATTTGCGCAGACCCTCCAGCAGGAAGGTGCCGACATCATCATGCCGGTCGCCGGCGGCGTGGGGCTCGGTTCTGCAGCCTATTGCCAGTCCTCCAAGACATGCCTCATCATTGGCGTGGATGCCGACTGGTTTAACACCGCTCCTGAATATCAGAGCATCGAGCTCAGCAGCGTCCAGAAGAAGGTCGATGTGGCCGTCTTCAAAACCATCCAGGATACGCAGTCTGGAAAATTCACAGGCGGTACGGTGACCTATGCCCTCAAGGATGGAGGCGTTGACCTCGCTCCGTTCCATAATTTCGACAGCCAGGTTCCCGATGCGCTTAAGGCCGAGATTACCCAGGCCAAGGCCGATTTGATCAGCGGCGCAATTACCGTTGACGGCGTCCTCGGTACCAAGTAATCTTGTCCCGCTTATGAACAAAAGGCCGGGGGGAGCAATCCCCGGCCTTTATTAATTTTTGCAGACGTGAAGAAATATATTTACGATTTCATCGTAAGGGAATTGAAAGGGGTTAAAATAACCCAACGTCTGGATCTGGTTTATAGATTGAAAACATTAATGTAGGAGAGCTTGCCATGACGACCATTCTGGAACTCCGCGGAATCACAAAGTCCTTTCCCGGCGTGCTCGCCAACGATAAGATCAGTTTGACCTTAAATGAAGGGGAAATCCATGCCCTTTTGGGAGAAAATGGCGCCGGTAAAACTACATTAATGAATATTCTCTACGGCCTGTACAAACCTGATGAGGGAGAAATCCTTGTACATGACCAAAAGGTGGACTTTCACAGTCCCAACGACGCCATCGTTCACGGCATCGGAATGGTCCACCAACACTTCATGCTTATACCCGTCATGACCGTTACCGAGAATGTGATGCTTGGGATCGAGCCAACCCGCAACGGGATCTTCCTCGATAAAGCCAAGGTTGCAAAACGCGTCCGTGAAATTTCGGAACAGTATGGACTGGACGTGGATCCCGATTCGGTCATCGGCGATCTCCCTGTTGGGATCCAGCAACGGGTTGAAATCATCAAAGTCCTTTATCGCCAGGCCAGCATACTTATCCTCGATGAGCCAACGGCTGTGTTGACACCTCAGGAAGTCGATGGGTTATTCAAGATCCTCCAAACGCTGGTAGACAAAGGCATATCCATAATTTTCATTACGCATAAATTAAAAGAAGTGATGGCGGTCGCCGACCGCATCACGGTTTTACGTGCCGGGCATACGGTGGGCACGGTTTCTCCGAAGGAAGTCGATCCTGAAAAACTGGCCTCCATGATGGTGGGGCGCGAAGTCAATCTGGTCGTGCGCAAGAAACCCGCCAAACCCGGGGATCCCGCGCTCGAAGTGAAAGACTTATTTGTGCGCGATGAACGTAAAAATATGGTGGTCAACGGTATTTCGTTCGATGTCCGTAAGGGAGAGGTGCTTGGGATTGCCGGCGTACAAGGCAACGGCCAGACCGAACTTGTTTATG
Source organism: uncultured Anaerolineaceae bacterium (assembly GCA_964585035.1). Taxonomy (GTDB): domain Bacteria; phylum Chloroflexota; class Anaerolineae; order Anaerolineales; family Villigracilaceae; genus Fen-1038. The sequence goes on along the minus strand of CAZPCR010000158.1, from coordinate 4,202 downwards.
CACTTACGGGATTATTACCGGTGGAGAGCGGGGAAATCAAACTGCTCGGAGAAGCCATACACAAACCAACCCCGCGCCGCATCCTGGAACGAGGTGTGGCACATGTGCCAGAAGACCGCCAAAAGCACGGGTTGGTTCTTTCCTTCCCGCTTTACGATAACTTTGTACTGTGCAATTATTATCTGCCCCCGTTCGCAAAGGGGATTTCCCTTCAACAAAATGTCATCCTGGATAACGCAGAAAAGCTGATCGATCAGTTCGACGTGCGTACACCGAGCGCATTCGTTGCCGCCTCCACCCTTTCGGGCGGTAACCAGCAAAAAGTGATCGTAGGACGTGAATTCTCGCGACCGATCCAACTGCTGATTGCCTCCCAGCCGACCCGCGGCCTCGACGTAGGCTCCATCGAATATATACATAACCGGATCATCGAGAAACGCGACGACGGGTCTGCGGTCCTGCTGGTCTCTTCTGAACTCGACGAGATCCTGGCACTCTCCGACCGGATCGCGGTGATCTATCGCGGACAGATCATGGAGATCGTGGATGCGGCCAAGACGAACAAGGAATATCTGGGCCTGCTGATGGCAGGGATCAATCCCTCAGATGCAGCGAAAGCCGCACCAAAAGAGAAAGTCACGGAAGTTGAACGCGTATTCTAGGAGGCCCGTGTGACGGACACTGAAGTAAAGAACCCAGAGAAAAAAAGTAATAAGCGTGCCTCGTCGGCATGGGTGAATAATCTTTTGATGCCTGTTCTGGCCGTGTTCACCGGCCTTGTGGCAGGCGCGGTGATCATTGCCATCACCAACGTGGATGTCGTAACGGCCTGGGAACATATCTTCCGAGCGCCCGGCGCAGCCATAACAACCACTTGGAACGTTGTATTCAATGCCTATGGCGCGCTCTTTCTGGGGGCGCTTGGCAGTCCAAAAGATATTTTAAACGCCTTTCAGAACTATTTTGCAACTGGCCAAGCCGGCCCTGTATACAAAGCCATTTATCCTTTCACCGAAAGCCTTGTTACCGCCACGCCTTATATCTTTGCCGGGTTGGCGGTTGCAGTCGGCTTCCGCTGCGGCTTGTTCAATATCGGAGCAGAAGGTCAGTTCTATCTGGGTGCGTTGGGTTCGGCCTATGTGGGCTATAGCATTTCCAACCTGCCGTGGTTTATTCATTTACCCCTGGCTTTATTGGGTGGGGCGCTCGCTGGCGCAGTCTGGGGTGCCATACCGGGTTATCTCAAAGCCAGGTTTGGCGCGAGCGAAGTGGTCAACACCATCATGTTGAACTGGATCGCATTTCGGTTAACCGACTGGCTCTTGAACGGGCCGATGAAAGCTGTTGGTTACCGACCGGTTACACCGACGATTAATTCAACCGCTGAACTGCCTCGTTTCTTCCCGCCTCCGCTGCGTTTCAACCTGGGTTTTTTCCTGGCACTGGCAGTCGCAGCCCTGGTCTGGTGGTTCTTGTTCAAGACGACACTGGGATTTGAGATCCGCTCGGTGGGAGCCAATCCCTCGGCGTCCAAATATGCCGGGATGAGCATCACGCGGAATTTTGTCCTTGTAATGACACTTAGCGGCGCCCTGGCCGGACTGGCAGGGGCTGCCCAGGTATTAGGTACCGATCACTGGATCGGGCAGGGATTTTCGGCGGGGTATGGTTATGATTCGATCGCGCTGGCGTTGTTAGGCAACAGCCATCCGCTGGGCGTTGTGATCGCCGCCATATTATTCGGCATCCTGCGCAGCGGCGCAACCAGCATGGAGTCGCTGGCAGGTATTCCGATCGACATCATCTCCGTCATCCAGGGCTTGATCATTATCTTCGTGGCCGCACCCCAGATCATCCGCTGGATCTACCGCCTGCGCACCGGACAAACCAACCAGACCGTATTAACGCGGGGCTGGGGACAATAATGGACGGGACGAGTCGAGGTTAACATGACTGCAACCACCTACCAGCAAATTAAACCTGTTTCCAACCGCCGCCGCATTATCACGGGCCTATCTTTGTTGGTCATCGGGCTCATAATATTCCTGTTGTTCGCACTTGACACTCAGCCCGGCCAGCAGGCCACATTCAAATTGAACCTGTCTGAGACGTCACAGGCCATACCGATCCCGGATTTGACACTGCCCGTCCAACCCACACTTTATATTTTGATCGCGGTTGTTGTATTTTTGGGTGCCTGGCAGTTCGCGCGCGGTACCCGCTCGATCGGCTGGATCGTGGGCATTGTCGTCTTCTGTTTTATTGCCTCCTTCCTGATTTGGGCGACCAAGGATAATTCGTTCAGCCTGGTTGGGATGATGGCAAGCTCCATGGTAAGCGCCACGCCGATTGCCCTTGCGGCGCTGTGTGGTGTCATCAGCGAACGGGCCGCGGTGGTAAATATCGGCATCGAAGGCATCATGCTCATCACTGCACAGACCGCAGTCGTCGCCTCCACGTTGACCCATAATATCTACATCGGTCTGCTGGTGGCCATCGTAACGGGCGCGCTGGTGGCGGGTCTGCATGCGGTGCTGGTGATCCGCTTCAAGATGGACCAGATCGTCAGCGGTACGGCGATCAATATCCTGGGCACCGGCGGCACTTCCTTCGTGGCCAAATTCTATTTGGCGAAGCAGATCGACCTGCTCAACAATTCCGATACTTTCCCGATCATCCCTGTCCCCTTCTTTTCGAAAATCCCGATCATCGGCCCGGTTCTATTCCAGGACAACCTTATTTTTTACCTGACGCTCCTGCTTGTGGCGGTTATCTACATCCTGTTATTTTATACACCCTGGGGCTTGCGGACGCGTGCAGTCGGCGAACATCCCAAGGCCGCCGATACATTGGGAATCAACGTTTACCTGATGCGCTATGTCAACGTCATTATCGGCGGGATGATCGCAGGCATCGGAGGCGCTTATTTCACGATCGGTTCGGTGGGCCGCTTCGATCAGAACATGACCAACGGGAAGGGATTTATCGGTCTGGCCGCCATGATCTTTGGCAATTGGAATCCGATCGGGGCATACCTGGCTTCCCTGCTGTTCGGTTTTGCCGATTCGCTGCAGGTCAAGATGCAGATCCTGAGTGTGCCGATCCCTTCGGAATTCCTGGCGATGGCTCCTTATATTGTCACCATCATCGTGCTGACCGGCGTTGTCGGCCGCGCCATTCCTCCGGCTGCGGATGGCAAACCTTACGAAAAGGAATAAGCACATCCATTCACATTCAAAATATATTAAAAATGAAGAAACACAGGGCGTACGCCCTGTGTTTCTTCATTTTTAATAATACCCTTTGGTGGATATCGGAGGGTAGGATAAAACGGGGGTATGCAATTTCACGCTTTGCATTAGAATTTCAACACAACTTTGATCGGAGGAAATCATGCGAAAATTCTCAACCGTGCTGGCGGGCATTGTGATCATCGCCGCCGTCCTGGCGTGCAACCTGCCTTCTTCCCAGCAGATCCCCCCAGCTATTATGACGTCTGCCGCTTTGACTGTCCAGGCGCAGTTATCTCCTACGGTTCCCCCTTTATTCACGCCCACTGTCACGAATACACCGGTGCCTTTCCCAACCCTGCCGCTCTCAACTCTTCCACCCCCGGCCACCCCAACCTCCAGTTGTGATAACGCACATTTTGTAACGGATGTGACGTACCCGGATAATACGGTAGTCTCTGCCGGGGACAACTTCACCAAGACGTGGCGGTTCCAGAACTACGGCACCTGCTCCTGGACCCCTTCGTACGCCCTGGTATTTATAAGCGGCGATTCGATGAGCGGCCCTTCCACCCAGGCGCTGACCGGTAATATCAACACAGGCCAAACAGTAGACATATCGGTAAACCTGACTGCTCCATCCAGCAGCGGTACACATGTGGGGAATTGGGGCTTAAGGAATGCAGCGGGGGTGATCTTTGCGCACTTCTATGTACAGATCATGGTAGGCAGCAGTGGAAGCGCGTTTGCCGTAACACATGTCACATACGACCTTTCCACCTTCAATGATGGCGGAAACACGGGTTGTCCGATTGTCACTGCTCATATTACTGTAAATATGACTGGTGATGTTCAGTACCATTGGGTCAGGTCAGATGGCCCCGAATCTGTGCAGACTTTGCACTTTGGTTCATCGGGTACCCAGGATGTTCAGGAAAAGTGGTACCTTGGTTCAGGCGCTACCGGGACTCA
>CAZPCR010000157.1:0-6680 GCA_964585035.1 uncultured Anaerolineaceae bacterium | reverse complement strand
TAATCCCCTGAGTGCGGTCGTGCCCCCCGATGTCAGTCACATCTCCCTGCACGCGCGCCACGGCATATTGGTCGAGCGTCAACCTTGCCGGCAGAGAATTGGTCTTGCCCTCGAGCAGCGGTTTGTCCGGATACCTGGTGGCAAGGTATTTATACCACTGAGCCGCATCGGCCAGGCGGTTATATTCGTAGAGGAAATAGACGGCGTCGCGCAGGAAGTTCCGGTGCGCCCGTAGAATATGATCGCGGTTATTCTCGTCGTCCTTGGCCGCCTGTTCGTAAGCGAAGTTCACCCTGGGAATGATGTCCAGGTTGGGCACGCAATCGGGCAGGCGCGCAAAGGGATTCGTCACCAGCCGCCCGCGCTGGAAGCTCAACTGCATCGATTGATAAATCACCCGGCGCAGGGTGATTAAATCGTCCGGTTTGATCTTCGTCGGGTTCTCCGCCGCCTTCTTCAATCCCAGCGCTGCCCAGTAAATCGCGTGCGCCTCGGGCAGGCGCCATTCCAGCGGCCCATACCGCTCGTCCACTTGTTTCATGAACTGCGGGTCCATCTTGTAGGTCTCGCGCAGCAGCCGCGCGCGCTCCCGCTCGTCCGCGGTCCGGGGATGGATCAATTCCTCCAGGTCATCGGTGGGCGTCCAGCCGACGATTACATACGTGTGGCGAAGCCGGCCAAATCGCAGGATAGCATCTGCCAACAAACGGCTTGCATGGATCTGCCAGAGCAGGCCAAGCAGTTGTTCGTTATGAGTTTCAGCTAAATGGGTCAGGGTCGTTTTTAACTCCGATATTTTTTGATGCCCAATTTCGATTTCTTCATGAACCGACTTTATGATCTCATCCGGTGTGCCTTTGTAATTCTCGGGTAGGTTGAGTGGATTAAGATACGCGCTGCGCGCTGCCCTTTCCAGCACGTCAGCATTCACCCGGCTGCCCGCCAGCCAAACGACCGGGTTCTTCGTGTCGGCTCGCAATGTCAGGAATACATGCGGGACGCGCGCCAGGCTTGTTTGTAATCGATCTACATTGGCAGCCGGCATGATTCCAAGAGTTGAATACAGGATATGCGAATTACGCAGTGAGCTGATGTCGAGATTAATATCAACTACGGGTTCCAACTGGCGTAGAGTACTTTCCAGTTGCTCCAAATGTTTGTTTTGTTCTGTCAATTTGTCGCTGGTTTGTTTGACTTCTGTTTCAATTTGCTCGAATGCGGGAGTGACCGCTTCGAGTTCAACGACATCCTGGAAATCAGCTGAAACGGGCTGGCTTTCTACAATCCCCAGTGTTTGCAAAACAATTTGAACACGACGCTCCAATGCTGAATAGGCAGAGGCTTTTTCCTGCCAGACATTCACGGATCCGGATTCGGGATCCAGCGACGTGTAGCTGCTATCCGCCTGGTGAAAAACGCCATGACCGCTTAATATCTTCATCACTCCCAATAAATCCTTGGAAGGGACGATCAGCTCTAGTTCAGACATTGATTTCGAAAAGAACATCTCAGCTCCAGTGGAATAATATAAATCGTTATGCCGGATGAATTACCATCGAATCGAACTGCTAGGGTTAACTTTTACCTGCCAGAACCTTCAGTAAATACGGAACAAACTCTTCTTCTGATAATTTCGAAGATTTAGCTTCTATAAGAACGGTCAAATCCTGGATCTCTAGGTCGCTTAATACTAAATAAGCCAGGGGGATACCGATATGGAAGGGATTGCCAACAAAGGCTGCCATACATTGTTTCATGAGGTGCCGTTTTAGCTCCAATTCGAGACGAGGCAGGCCGCTTTGTGGTTCCTCAAGAAGGGAGTTCACATCGTTTATATAAGGATAGACCCGCTGCACCACGGTCGGAATATCGGCCCCAGCGGCGATAGCCCGGATATCTTCATCTCCTGCATGGTATCCAAACGGCAATGTGTAATTAATAAGCTCTTCCTCGGACAGATGTTGATAGATCCTATAGCGTATGGCCCACATCAAATTGTTCATATCGACCAGGGAGCCAACTACCCTCAAGGCCTGTGTTTGATCCTCTCCAAGTAATCGTCTGGCTTCCTGCCACAACTTTCGCCAGTAGCTCAAATCCAAAGCCACTTCCAGGGGGAAGAGACTTTGTTCGGCGCTGTAACGTTTCATCGCGAAAGAAAGCACTTCGTAATAGGATGTATTGCGTAAAAGCTCAACCGCGGTTGCCACATTCCCCGTTTCCACCATCGCTTCAGCCGGTAATACCGTCATGGAGCCAAAGGGAAATAACACAGCTTGCACTCTCTCCCACAAGGTTGTTTCGGTATTCCCCGTTGGACCCATCGCGATCCCGCGTAAGACTGCCTTTAGATTTGCGACCTCATAGTATCGATAGAGTTGTAATAGTAACGGACGTGTATTTTGGGGAGCTGTATGAATAACGCTTTGATATGCGTCGGCGAGCCGGCTTTTAATATGCAAGGTTAACCCATGAGCCGTGAGATCTTTTTCCTTCAGGTTTTCAATATAAGGTCCATAGACCGAGCGCTTAAGAAGCGCGATCAGAGAAGCCAGGTCAGGTGCCTCACTCATGGAAGCAATGGCACTAAGTTCAAGCAAGGTCGAATACAACACCCGCACTCGGGCATTGAGTGCCGCATAGGCAGAAACGCCGCTTGCCATCAAATTACCCTTTACCGATCACTCGCTCAAGTACAAAGGCAACTGCGCGATCGAAATTCTTAGTTGCCTGTTTTTCCATTTCGCGGGTCTTTTCTTCTGCGTCGGATAGAATGCGGGCTGTTTCGGTATCCGATTGAGCTTTGAGGATCATTTGACGTGCCTCTTCCTGGGCCTCTACACGGGCTTTTTCAATCAACTGTTGAGCTTCTTGATCCGCTAGGACAGGTAATCGTTCGGCATCGCGTTTCGCCGAATCAAGGATTTGCTGCGCCTTTTTTTCTATCTCAAGGACTTGCTGGATGCGATTTTCATTCATTCGACTTTGGCCTCACCGGATTTTGGCTATTAAGCTGCGCTATTGTAAGAGAAAAGTACCGTACAATCAAGGTCTAAAATAGACTAATTGTCGTTTATTGTGCAAACACGGTCAATTAAAATATTCTGCCTCAAAATTAAGAAAAACCAGGCTAAATCGAATAGTTTTCTATTTATAGAAAAAAGATGTGGAATTGAATTAATAGTACCCCCTTTCGAATATAAATGTTTGAGTTTCTCTAAGTCGTTTTGATGTTCAACTTAAAGTTGGATTTAGGGCCTGATTACATCAAAGTAGAATAACCATCTCCATTGCGATGATTCTTTTTATCCAGGCAGTTTCGAAATCTGCTCTGATTTTTCACTTGAGTTTCACCCGTTGGTGAATATCTTCAAATCCTTGGCGTTCCCGGCTTTGGAAGCCGTGAACGCCAAGGATTGCTATTCAGTCTTTTATTTGGTCTCAATGCTCAATTTCGATAACATAACCACGCATATTCCCCAGACAACCACATGCATTACCATCAATGCAATGGTTATTGGCCATGTAGAGTTCAGAAAATGCACCTGTACAAAGATAACATCTGGCACAAAGGTGAGTATAAGAACGACGAATGCTATGACTTGATAAGTACGGATCGGGTTAGCCGCGTAGCGTGAGACCAATGCGAAAACCAGAACCGCTCCAATGACGAATACAATAGTAGAAATAATCGGTATTACCCAACCTAGACTCAGCGGGATCGGGTCAGGCTGTAATATCGCCACGGCGACTACCCGCACGATCAAAACGCCGAGAATGGACACTAGGACTGTGAGTGGACCAACCCATAAGAGCCGGCGAAGTTGAACCTTTTGAGATGAACCGATAATAATTTTTTCTTTCATATTGACTCCATAATGCTTGTTTGTACTTGTAAACTATAATTGGAAATATAGCACTGGGTTGTGAATTGAATATGAAGAAGGGGTGAACAAGAAAGGGAGAACGTATATTGATTGGCAATTGGCATATATTTACCCTGATCTTTGGCTAAGGCGAATTCGAATTCTATGTGGTATAGTAGCCCTGCCAAAACATCCACGAGGTAAAAATGAAAATTAATTATCAGGAAACCACCAAAGATCTTTTGACCCGTATTGATATCCATGAAAAATATGGCGCCCGTGATATTGACCGATGGACCACTGAGGTGCTGCAGCCGAAACCCGGTATGAAAATTCTAGATGTAGGTTGCGGTGCGGGCAAACAGTGTTTTTTATATAGCGATTTCACAAAACGCCAATCGGAGATTATCGGCGGTGATTTTTCCAATGAGCTGCTTGAAAAGGCGCGCGCAAGAAATTCCGAACGCAGCGACAAGATCACATTCCAGTTTCTCGATTTTAATAAGCGTTTCGAGTTTGCGGACGACACGTTTGACCTGGTCTCGAGCGCCTTCGCGATTTATTACGCCGCTGATTTGGATTTTACTTTTAGCGAAGCCAGGCGTGTGTTGAAGCCCGGCGGAAGACTGTTCGTCACAGGTCCGCTGCCTGAGAATAAAAAGATGTTCTATGAAATAATTAAAGAAGCTACAAATCGGCCTATTCCGCCCATGCCCGGCTCATCCCGCTTTAAAGGCGATATTTATAAGACTATCGAAGGGTTGTTTTCCAAGACCGAATTATTGACTTTCGAAAATCCAATTACTTTTCCCTCAGTCGAACCGTTCATGGATTACACCCGCGCCTCCCTATCGGAAGACCGAAAACTATGGACTTCCATGTTTAATGGCAAAGAGGAATATGAGGCTCTGATAAAGTCTATCCAAGAGGTTGCCAGCAAGCGGTACGACCGTGATGGGAAGTTGGTGATGACCAAGGTTGTCGGCGGGATATTAGCAACCAAATAAGTCCATGATCTTCTACGGCAAACGTACTCTTTTCCTTGGCGCTCATCCGGATGATATAGAACTGGGTTGCGGGGCGTTGATTCACCATATCGCTCAAATTAGCCAGGTTCGTTGTGTAACCCTCTCAGATAACCAGAAGAATCCCTCTTTGAAGAATGTAGTCGAAGAACATTATAAAAGCATGGAAATTCTTGGCGTGTCGCGTGGGAATGCTGTTTTTGGACCTTTCACGACAAGGATTTTCCCTGACGCCCGCCAGGATATCTTGGAGTACTTTTTAAAATTACGTGAAGAATTCCGCCCCGATATCATTTTTGTCCACAGCCGTCAGGATGTCCACCAGGACCATAACACGATGACGGAAGAATCCCTTCGGGCCTTCCGAGGGATCACGGTCTTGGGGTTCGACGTTGTCCGCTCTTCCTACGGTTTTTTTCCAGATTTTCTGGTGGAAGTATCGGAAGAAGATGTCAACACAAAAATTGAAGCGTTATCCCAGTACGAGACGTACCGGGATAAGTATTATTTCAACAGCGAATTGACCCGCTCGATCTCGATTCGTCATGGCGCTCTGGCAGAAATACCCTTCGCAGAGGGTTTTGATATTTTACGTATCGTGGGAAAGTTCGAGACTTGCGAATAGAGAGGTGGAATGAAATTCGAGTCTCTTTATCTTGAGCTTGCTAATACCACGGATATGATCCTCACATTTTTGGCCGGCTTAACGCAGGAAGAAGCTCAGGTCAAACCTAACGAGGGGTCATGGTCCATCCTTGAAACACTTTGTCATCTTTACGATGAAGAACGTGAAGATTTCCGGGAGCATTTGGATCTTGTTATTAACCGCCCGGATCAAAAATGGCACCAAATTGACCCGGCCGCCTGGGTTAAGGCTCGAAAATATAACGAAAAGGATTTCAGGGATATGAAGGAGAAGTTTTTCTTGGAACGGAGTAAATCCCTGGACTGGCTGAAAGGTTTATCGAATGCAAATTGGGATGTGACATACACCTCGGAATTCGGTACTTTTTCAGCTGGCGAGTTGTTCGCCTCATGGGTTGCACACGATAACCTCGCTCTTCGTCAACTCGTCGAATTACGACGTGCCCGGATTGAAAAAATGACCAAACCTTACAGCATAACCTATGCCGGCGATTGGTAGAAATACGGTTGCTAACAACAACTTTTATATGAAATATCCGAAAATAAATGAGCGTATGTGGACGGTACTCTCCACACACGCTCATTTATTTTCGGAATCCTTCGCCTAGGGCTTTCAGCCTGGGGGTAGGATGTAAGTAATTACTTTATTCTTTCGGAACACCGAGTTGTATCATCCCATCCACTACTCTAACCGGATACGCAGGAATGTCGACAACGGCCGGCATTTGAACTACTTTTCCAGTCCGTATGTCGAACTGTGCCCCGTGCCGCGGGCAGGTGATGTTATACCCCTCCAATAAGCCCTCTCCAACTGGCCCGTCATCGTGAGAGCACACATCCGCAATTGAAAAAAACTGACCGGCTATTTTAAAGATCACGATCGGCTTGCCGCCAATTTCAACGAACAACCTCTCACCATCAGGCAGGTCGCTTGCGGGGGCAATTTCAAGAAACTCGACTTTTGATTCATCGACAGTGCTGTAATTAAACATACTTACTCGACCAACTCATCACTGGCTTCGCCAAGACCGTAAACACCGGCCTTTAATACCTTCAAGGAAAGAAGCGCACATTTTAGGCGGACTGGGCCGAGGTCGATACCCAGCAGGTCGAGGATGGTTTGTTTGTTAAGCGCCTTCACCTC
>CAZPCR010000156.1:3671-6685 GCA_964585035.1 uncultured Anaerolineaceae bacterium | reverse complement strand
TAGTAATCCTCCTAAAACTGTAACTTCTGAGTATTTCATTTTTAATTAATTTATCTCGCCCACTATTTTTCTTTTTTTCTACTGAAGTTTTTGGTTATTGTTTGGATACTTCGAATAGTAGCGATTGTAATAGTAGCCGTACTTCCGACTCTTTGGGTTTACATCGTTCAACACTACACCCAATACACGCGCTCCCACCGAGCGAAGCTGCACCAGGGTTTGTTGAAATGAGCTCAATTTCGTCGAGCCGGGTTTGGCCACAAGAATCACACCGTCCATGGCTGGTGCGAGGGCGGCTGCATCGGTCACTGTTAGCACAGGAGGTGTGTCGATCAGGATAATATCGAAGTCCTGGTTCAAGCGGTCGAGAATATCGATCATCTTTTGAGATGTCAATAGTTCCGCCGGGTTGGGCGGTAGCCCTCCGGAGGTGATCACCGCCAGTCCATGGATTTCGACATACTTTACTATGCCCGAGAGTGCATCCAAAGGCCTGACAAACATGTCGGTGAGACCAATGCGGTTATGGAGGCCAAACTTTCGATGGACCTTCGGCCGACGAAGGTCGGCATCGATAAGCACTACCTGTTTATCGGCCTGAGCCAAAACCACAGCCAGGCTGGAACTGATGGTCGTCTTTCCCTCCTGCGGCGTTGGACTGGTGATCATGATACGGCGCAGAGGCCGGTCTACGGCCGCGAAAGTGATGTTGGTACGTAACGCCCTGAAGGCCTCCGCGGTTGGGGATCGTGGCTCGACCTGTGTGATTGGTTTATTGTCAGGCGTTTCATGCCAGGCAATCATCCCCAATATAGGCAGGTTAAAACGTCGACGCAGATCTTCAGGATTCTTGATGGTATCGTCAAGTGTATCCCCCACAAAAATAGCTCCTGCGGCCAGCAGCATGCCGGAGGCGAAAGCCAATATTGTGTTGAGAGGCGTCTTGGGACTCACTGGAATGTTATTGACATTGGCAGGCTCGGAAACAACAACATTGGTGCTGGTCTGTTCTTCTGCCAGTCGGATCTGTTCGTAGCTTGTCACCAGGTTGGAGTATATGGTACGGTACTGAGTGAGCCGTGCCTGAAGTTGTTCCAGGGCTGCCGGATCCGTTGTTAAGGCGATCTGCTTGGTCGTAGTATCAATCTGATTTTCCATGTCGGTGACCTGAGCGTTCAGGCCGTCCCGGCTAGCTGCATAACGCTGGGACTGAAGCTCACGGATGCGGTCCGCGAAAACCTGAGCTATCGAGTTGGCAATGTTGGCAGCCTGGACCGGGCTGGGATCGTTAACTGTGATCACCAGTAATTGGGTGTTGGTCACTACTGCTACTGAGATGGATTTCTTGAGCTCATCAGGAGTGGTATTCAGTTTTAGCTGGGTGATCACTCCTTGCAGAACAGGTGTATCCAACAGCATCTGTGAGTAGGTACTGGTCATGGTCTGTGTGTTGAGCATGCCAGTGGAATCCACGCTGTTGGTGGAGGCAGGTGGGGCACTTACGAGTATAGTAGTCGAAGTCTGGTAGATCGGTTGCATATTGATTGAGACTACAAAAGCCATTGCACCAGCCAAGATACCGGCGAGAATGATCAACCAGGCCCACGACCAGAATAAATAAAAATATTCCTTCAGGTCTACCGTGGTTTCTGCTGATTCACTTTGTTCGAATTGTTCCATATGAGAATGACCTCGAAAAAATTGCCAAGATATAACGAAAAGATGAACATTGCACCTGCGAACCCGATGGTCTTAAAGCATCCGCCCTTTCGACATGCTTTTCATGTCAAAAGGATTCAACCTGGTTCTTGCCAGATCAACATATTTACCAACCCCAAAATACTTAATAAAATTAAATCAGGCTGATGCAGATAATAAACCTGCTATTTTTTATGTTTATATATACTATCCAAATATTTATTCTTGCAGTGATTAAAGTCATACATTTAATATCCAAATTGGATTAAATGAAAAAACGTCTCCATAAATTGATTATAGATAACAAGAGGCTTCTTATTATGATAAGCGCATTGCAAATGCGGTTTTACTGCATCTTATCAACCCACCTTACAAATATGAAAGAACATTCCCCCGTTTTATCCAGCGGTTTTTACACCCTTTCTTCAACAACAAAACAATTTCTGGTTAATTAATCTTGTATCTTTTGCCCCTTTATGGCAAGGTCGTTATGGTGCTTAACCTCAATTCGCACATTCCAGCGTCTCACCGATTGTTCGGGATTGACTCCAAAAGGCCCCACCGCACAACAGACGCCACACCTCATCTCCGAACCGACCAAAGCAACCGAGGTCGATCCGCAAAACGGACATGGCTTCAATTTAGACAAAGCATCCATGGTTTCCACCTCTTCCTTTTAATTCGTTTGTTCTGGTAAATTTACCCCTCGACCCTGCGCCCTTCGGTTTCTATTACATATCAGGCGAGCAGAACATAACCTTTCTTTTGCCAAAAGTCAGCGTCGTTTTATCTGTCCTACCGGCAGTTCAAGGGGAACTTGATTCTTGTTGAGGAGTTTCAACAAGACCCGCACCCGTTGATTACCAGGCAACCTGGCATCAAAGATGGCTTCGTAACCCGTAAACGGGCCGGCCTGGACCGATACTGCTTCACCCTGTTTCATCCCGTCGAATAGCTCGCCTCCGGCAGCATTTACCTCATCTACATGACGCCGTAGAGCAGCAATCAAGGTATCGGACACCAACGCCGGATCCGGACCAAAGAAAACAAGGCCATATGAGTGCGGCAGCCAGGCGAGAGCTGAAAACCCGACGACGGATAAATCAATATTTATAAACATGTAACCGGGAAAATAAGACCGTACCTTACGCGACCTGGGGTTGACAGGCTGCACATGGATCTGCGGATAGAAGACTTCATAGTTACGCGCAAAAAGCTCCCGCGATAAGGCCTCTTCCTTATTCGGCTTGCTTCGAAGTGCGTACCATTGCCTACTCATCTATAAAATAACTCCCGTCTATTGATACTTATAGAAG
>CAZPCR010000156.1:0-3661 GCA_964585035.1 uncultured Anaerolineaceae bacterium | reverse complement strand
GGATACCATACCATTAACTTTCAGGCTTCCCCTTAATAACCCCTGGGATAGATCAACTCCGTATTCTTATGAGGCGGTGTTCTGTCCGCCGTGATACTCAATCATCAAGAACGCGGCATTAACATTAGATCCTGTTATCAGATCGATATATTTTATTATAGGTATCTTCAACTTTAATTCATATAGACACTTGTACTCAGTTCGATATTATCTATAAAAGAGTTGGAAAAAGATTATATAAGTCAGATACGTTTCAGGAGGCTTTCCTGGAGAACACCAATGGGGATATAGGTAACTTGACAAGTCCGTTTTTTACACTATACTTCCGATAGGAAAAATTAGAACAGTAGGATTTATGAAACTTACCACCCGCAGCGAATACGGACTTCTGGCATTGGTTTACCTGGCACGGCACGAACACGAAGGATTTATTTCCATCGATACGATTGCAAAAGCCCAGGGTATCCCGCCCAAATTCCTTGAGCAATTGATGCTGGCATTAAAGCGCGCTCACTTCCTGCACAGCACAAAAGGACAGCACGGAGGATACGCCCTGGCTAAAGAGCCAGACCAGATCACGCTCGCAGAAGTGATCCGTCTCTTCGACGGCGCGCTTGCGCCGACCGATTCGGTCAGCGAGAATTTCTATGAATCGACTCCGATAGAAAAAGAAAAGAAATTGACACGGGTCTTTAAGGACATCCGTGACTATGTTTCTCAAAAATTGGAAAAAACCACGATTGCAGATGTAATGAAATAACGATTGAATTCAAATATTTAATATGAAGGACCACTAGCCACCCGATAAACGGGTGGTTTTATTTTCTCATGATCAATGTCATTAAATCGAAACTTAATGTCATAATTCAGCGGCTGAACATTGACAAAACAAACAATTTGACTATAATCCCTATTGAGTAAGTCATATAAAATGAAACTATCCCTGCGCTGCGAATACGCCCTACTTACCCTCATCCACCTGGCACGACGGACAGATACTCCTTCTACCTCAGGTTCCATAGGGGTGTCCCAGCAAATTCCATCTGATATGTTGCATGAAATACTGATCACACTGGTCGACGCAAAGTATCTCAGGCTTACAAAGGGAAACTTCCGGCTCGCCAAGCTTGCCGAGAAAATCCCGGTGATCGATATTATTCGTTTATTCGATGGCGCCCTGGCGCCCGTAGAACCCGTTAGTGAAAAAGGCTACCAGCCCGCCCCCATGGAAAAGGAGGAGAAACTGACAAATTTATTCACCAATCTCCAGCAGCAAATTATCAATAAATTGGAGGGTACCACCTTGGCTGACCTGATCTAATTTTTTATCCCTAAAGTATACTAAATCAATGGGATAAGTTTCATACTGGTATTATCCATCCAAATGACAAAGGAGAAAAAATGATCGATACCATCACAATCCTGGGCGGACAAAGCCGCTCGGGCGCACCCGAAGCTGTGGAACGCATTGAAATGAAAATGGGCGATGTTGTCAGTATTGTCGGCCCCACAGGCTCAGGGAAGACCACTCTCATCAATGACCTGGAGCTGTTTGCCGACGCAAATACACAAACCGGGCGGCGAGTACTCATCAACAGCGAACGTCCACCCCTTGAATACCGCGACAACCCGGCCATGAACCCTATTGCGCTCATTACGCAGCACACCACTTTTCTTTCAGATTTGCCTGTCGTGGATTTCCTGACCGCGCACGCTGGGATCCGCGCTGTGAAAAAGAGCCAAGTTGAGGAAATGATCCAGAAAACCCTGGACTTTGCCAACCAACTTACCGGCGAACCCATCGTCCTGACCAGCCGTATGACCGAGCTTTCCGGCGGCCAAACGCGTGCCTTATTGATCGCAGATGCGACCATCATCTGCAATACACCGATTGTGCTGCTTGATGAAGTCGAAAATGCCGGTATCAACCGTTCCAAAGCTCTCGAACTGCTGCGCGCCTACCGCAAGATTTTCATCTTCGTCACACACGATCCGCGCATTGCGCTGCTCTCGGATTATCGCATCGTCATGCAAGGCGGTTCGATCACCAAAGTCCTGCACACCAATGAAGAAGAACGCATATTCTCGCATAAGATCAGTAAGCTCGACGACCTGCTCTCCGCCATGCGCGACAAGATCCGCTTTGGCGAACGCCTTAATACACATGAACTGGAGGGATTAGCATGAAGCTCGCCATCTGTGCCGGGCCGGCAACGACCGGCAAAAGTTCTGTCCTGCGCCATATGATCCGCAAACTGCAAGCTGCTGGCGATCACGTAGCATTCTTGAAAGTCGATGTCCAATTCGCCGAGGAAGATGAAATCTTCGCCAAAGAATTCGGCATTCCAACCCGTAAAGTTTATTCGGGTGAGTTATGTCCCGATCACTGTAACGTCATGGTGCTCGGCGATGCCCTGCAATGGGCGGAAAAATCCGGGGCGAATATCCTGCTCGTGGAGACCGCCGGCTTATGTTTACGCTGTTCTCCCTATGTTGACGGGGGCCTGGGGATGATCGTGATCGAAGCGACTAGCGGTACAAACCTGCCGCTGAAGATCGGCCCTATGCTTTCTCTTGCAGATGTGGCTGTCGTTACAAAAATCGATCGAGTTTCTCAAGCCGAGCGGGAAGTATTCCGCTCTAGAATACAAGACGTTGCACCAAACGTTAAGGTCCGCGAAGTCAATGCCTTATACGGCATCGGCATCGATCCCCTGGTGGATTTCCTGCATAACCAACCGGATACCTGGGACAAAATGCTGCTGCGCGGTAACCCGCCAGTCGGAACCTGCACCATCTGTGTGGGCAAGAAAGAAATCGGTTGGCAGGCGCATTTTGGTGTTGTCCGCTCACTGGAAAACCAGAACTTCTATCGCGGAGAATAATCATGGAACAAATTTATTTTGACCACTCGGCCACCACCCCCCTCGACCCGCGTATTGTCGAGGCCATGCTCCCATTCTATGGTGCAATCTTTGGCAATCCGTCCAGCTTGCACTGGGCCGGCCAACAGGCAAACCAGGCGGTCTTTGCCGGGCGTCGCCAGCTAGCGGAGTTGTTCCATGCCGACCCCGATGAAATCGTCTTCACAGCCAGCGGGACAGAGTCTGACAACATGGTGCTGATGGGCGTTGCAGCTCAATACAAGCCGCAAGACTGCCACATCATCACTTCCTCTTTTGAGCACCCCGCGATCCTGGAAACCTGCAAGTATCTTCTGAAACTTGGATATGAGATCAGCTATTTGCCGGTGACAAAGGATGGGATAGTAGACCCGGAATCGCTCAAACAATCATTAAAGCCCAATACCCGTTTAGTCTCGGTCATGGCCGCCAACAATGTCGTTGGCACATTGCAGCCCATTGGTGAACTGGCGCGCATCGCCAAAGAGCACGGTGTACTTTTCCACACGGATGCCGTTCAAGCAGTCGGCAAAATCCCACTGCATATGGACAGCATGCCTGTGGATTTCCTCTCCCTCTCGGCGCATAAATTGCATGGTCCCAAAGGGATTGGTGCATTGTACATTCGTAAAGGTGTCGTGATCGAGCCGCTGGTGCACGGCGGTGGACAGGAGCGCGGCATTCGTTCTGCCACGGAAAATGTCGCAGGGATCGTCGGACTCGGTAAAGCAGCGGAAATTGCCGGAGCTGAAATGAAC